>JAVHQJ010000001.1:0-1139 GCA_036171075.1 Sideroxydans sp.
AGAGTTAAGTGGGAATGTTTCAGTATTAAGAGGGTAAGAAGCAGCGTCAAGACCACCAGCAACGAGACTAGTAAGACTTACTGTCCATGCTTCATTAGTAGAAGCATTAAGAGTAAGACCTTCAACCTTTACTACGTAAGTAGTAGAAGAACCAGCACTTACGATACCATAGCTATTAAGTGGAACAATAACAGTACCACCATTAGTTACACCAGTAGCAGAACCAACGAGTTGGTTAGTACTCTTAGTATAAATACTAATAGTTGCACCAGTATATCCAGCAGTAGAGTATGCACCAAGAACAGTTTTCAAGCTAGCACCAGTAAGAGTCACTTGATTCTTACCAAAAGCGTTAACTGTAAATTCCATTGCATTAGTAGCAAGAGCTTTAGATACAGGAGTTGTTTGAGCAACCTTGAATGTATTTTCTGAAACATCATGAGATGCACCAACAACGTCAGCACCTGTCATAACAACAACTGCACCGTTAGATCCAGTGATGTCAGAACCAGCAACAGCAACATTAGCAACTACACCAACTTGGTTAGTAGTAGCATTAACATCAGCAAGTACGTAGAATGTAACTGATCTATCCATAGCGATAGATGCACCAGCAGCATTATTAAGATTTGCAAATGAAGTTGTTTGAGCAACAGCAGGAACAAGAGCAGTACCTTGAACGATAGAAACTGTACTAGTAAGACCAGAAGCAGTAAGATTATTTACAAGTGTTAAATCAGGAACAACTCCAGCAGCAGCAGTAACAGTTACAACTGAACCAACAGCAGTACCACCAACAGCAGTAGCTAAAATTACTGCACCAGAAGCAGAAGTAGAACCAGAACCGATAGTAGCTGTATAAGCAACTCCAGTATTACCAGTACCAGTAATAGTACCAGTTGCAGTTGCAGTACCAGCAAGAGTAATAGTAGTTACTTCAGAAGTAGCAGGAACAGAACCAACAGCCGCAGTAACATTAGAAGCAGTTCCAAGTACCGTCATAGTAGAATCTACAAGACGAATATTTGAAAGAACATCAAGGTTTGCACCAGTAAGTACGATATCCTTAAGTTTAATTGCATCATTAGATGCAGTAACCTTAAATGAAGCGATCTTTTGATCCTTAGCTCCAGCAGTGA
>JAVHQJ010000002.1:0-5347 GCA_036171075.1 Sideroxydans sp.
GAACGGCGATATCCTGTTTGACGGAGTGGACTACCAGCACTACACGGATTTAATCGGCGAAGAGGTCAAGAACTGGAGCTACATGAAGTTCCCCTATCTCAAGTCGCTGGGCAAGGAAAAAGGCTGGTATCGGGTCGGCCCCATGTCACGCGTGCAGAATTGCGATTTCATCTCGATGCCGCTGGCCGAGATCGAACGGCGCGAGTTCATCGCCTACAGCGGCGTGATGCCCATGCACGCCCCGCTCGGTTACCACTGGACGCGCATGATAGAGATGCTGCATGCAGCCGAAATGAACAAGGACCTGCTGCATGACGACGATATCACCGGAGGCGAACTGATGGCCTCGGATCCTCGCGGTTTCGAGGGCGTGGGCGTGATCGAGGCACCGCGCGGCACGCTGATCCACCACTACCGCGTGGATGAGAACGACCTGATCACCATGTGCAACCTCATCGTCTCCACCACCCACAACAATCAGGCGATGAACGAGGCGGTACGCCGCGTCGCTCAGCAATATCTGCATGGTCACGAGATCACCGAAGGCCTGCTCAACCACATCGAAGTGGCGGTGCGCGCCTTCGACCCCTGTCTGTCGTGCGCCACTCATGCGCTGGGCAGGATGCCGCTGGAAGTGGAAGTGCTGAACGAAGCAGGTGAACGGTTGTCCTTCCTGTCGCGCTCCGGCGAGGGTGTTATCTGCGCATGATCCCGGCTCCTGTACTGATTTTCGCTATCGGCAACGAATCACGCGGCGACGATGCGCTCGGCCCCCTGCTGTTGCGGCAACTGGACGACAGGCTGAAAGAGACGGGCAATACTGAAGATTTCGAACTGATCGAAGACTTCCAGTTGCAGATCGAACATGCCATGGACATGAAAGGCAGGCGACTGGTGCTGTTCATAGATGCGGGCATGGACACGCCTGCACCTTACTCGTTTTATCGTACGCAAACGGGCGAAGAGGCAGTACTGTACAGCCACGCGCTTGCCCCGGATGCCCTGCTCAAGGTGTATCAGCAGTTCTATCAGGCCTCCCCGCCAGACTGTTTCGTGCTATGTGTGAAAGGCGAGTCATTCGAACTGGGTGAGCCTCCCTCCCCTGAAGCCCTGACGAATCTGGCTGCTGCGCTGAATTTTAGCCGGCATCTGCTGCTTGAACCCCAGGCCGCAGCCTGGGACAGCCAGCGCACACAACAAGGCGGCACGATCAGATCGGTTCAGGGAAGCGACAACTAAAAGCGAGTTTCGAGACTCGTCGGTCACGATTGACTGCTTCCGAGTGAGCAATTTAAGGAATAGATGCTCTCCAAACGCCACCAAACCAGCCGTTCAGTTTTCCGACAAGACAACCTTCAACGTGATGGGTGAAAATCTGCCGTAGCGTCGAAGCTGCGAGTAGGCATCGGGCTTGCGCCCTCATTTCGCCCTACGCCTCGAACCCGTACGCTTCAAGCGAGCAAAGGTGCGGGCAAGGGATGATACCGATCCAGCAAGTCTTTGAGCCATTCCGAGCCGGTTGCCAGCGCAGTATCGGCGGAGGCGCTCAACGCCTCCCAGTGTTTATTCCGATAGATCACCCACGACTCATTGCCTTGCTTGTTTTGTTCGAGCGTCTGGGTTTCAGCAGCTAGCCATGCTTGCACTGCCTGTCTGGCGCGGTCACGATCGCTGCTCGGTGAATCGGTGCGCAAGGTTTTCAGGTAATGCCACAGCCGCGTTTCCAGCGGAAACTCTCGTTGCGCATCTGCCTCGTAACGATCAAGCACATCCTCCTCCCATAGTCCTTGCACCACGGCCTGGCGTAAGGCTTGCGGCAGGGGCAGCACTCTATCAACCAAGTCCGCATCACCGATGGAAGAAGCGGCAGATGAATTCCCGAAAGACGACGCACGAAGCGTCTCGGCAAAGGCAAGCCAGGCCGTGTCGGTTTCGGCGGGCGCGGCTTCCAAGCGAGTGGGTTCTTCGTCGTCCTTGAGCGCGGCCAGTTGGTCTTGCTCTGCCGGTTGCTGGCGTTGCAGCAAGACACGCAGATAACCTTCGGCATGCCCATTCCCGCGATAGCGGGTCACGAAGTGCTGCAAGTGGTCTATGGCCGTCTGCATATCTCTCGGCTCGTTGCGCCGGGCATAGGCTTGTGCCAATAACAACGCGCTAACCTGATCGCTAGGATCAATCCGCAATCCCTGTTGAGCGCGGCTCAAGGCCTGTACCCAGTCCTCGCGGCGAATGGCCAGTTGCGCCAGGGTGGAATGGGCATGCAGATTGTCGGGATCCAGTTGTAACACTTGCTGCAACAGGCGATGAGCCTGATCCTGATCGTCGGACGTGTTGGATGCGGCCAGCAAACGCGCCAGATCCACTCTGCAAGGTAACTGATCCGGAAAGCGCCGCGTCATCTCCCACAGCACCCATTGCGCGCGCTGCGGCTGATCCGCCTTGCGCAAGGCCAGTTCCCACAGCATCCACAGTCTGGGATTGTCGGCATCCATGCGCAAGGACAGGTGTATCCACTGGAACAGGCGCTCCCGGATTTCCGGGTCACGTAGCGAATATTTCTCGCACAACGCACGAACGCACTGGTCTAGGTTGCGCACGAAGTGATATGTATCGCCCGACTTGTGCAAATAGTCTTCGTAGGAACTGAGCAAGGGTTGAGCAATTTTCCAAGCTTGCGCCAAGCTGCTTGAATGCTTGATGTCCCGAACAGATTGCATGGCAACTTCAAGTGAGCCCGGTGGCTCAAGTTTGTAGAGGGATTTGGAAACGGCACCATAACTCTGCACGGCTGTACCAAAACCCACCAAGCTCAACACCGACGCGGCTTTGTTTTCGCCCAGCGGGGCGAGCAAGGCGCTCAGAAAGGCGCGGTATTTGCCCTCATCCATGCTGGGGTTGCGCGCCATGACGGCGCGCAGGTTTTCCGCCAGTTCTTCCTGGGCGGGCGCACCCCAAGCCTTGCGTTGCTGGTAACGGTTAACGAGGGCTTGTACTTGCAACCGCAGGTTACGCAGGCTGTCATCTTCCATCAGCGGAAGCCTGGCCAAGGCCAGCAGGCCCAGATTGAGGTAGCGCGATGAGCGGGTGCGGCCCGCCTCCACCACGAACGATTGCCAGAAAAACTGCAAGTTATCGTCAGCCTGTTGAGCGGCCAGCACCTGCCAGTAGTCGTATTCCGGGTCGCGGTAGGCCGAGAGGGTGAGCGAGCCCAGCCAGCGTAGCCACTGTGCGCGCTCGGCCTGCAACACAGCGCGGGTTTGCGGCAGTGCGAAATACAGCGGCCATTGCAGCGCCTCGCACACTTGGGTAACGTAAGCACCGAACTTCCTCGCGGACGGTAGCGCGGCTTCGCGTTGCACCAGCAGCCAGACCGACAAGCCGGTGTCCAGAAGGGCTGACAAATCGGCGCTCATATCGGTTTCAGTCGAACGGTTGGGCGGCTCGCCGAGCAATATCTGGTTCACAAGACGGCTACCGCGCGGCAACACCGCCAGCAGGAATTCATGGGGGGCTACGCGTTCGTAAGGGCTGATGTCCGCCGCACCGCGCAGCAAGTCCGTCACGGCCTGCCGGGGTGCTTGGCGTAATGCGTCCGCCCAGCGCTGCCAGCTCATGCCAGCACCTCGCCGAAGTTGCCGCAATCGGGCATGCATTGCAAGCCCTGCACATGACGGTTGCGCGCCGCAAGTATGTCCTCGTCTTGCTGGAGTGCATGTGGGCGCGAGATGAAGCCCAAGGCCTTGATGTGGCGGGACTGGTATTCAATAGGGAAGGTCAGCAGTTCCGGGCTGAATGTGCCTGGCACACCGGTGTTCGCCAAGTCCAGCGTATATCCGTAGCTTTTTCCTCCGGGCAGCAACGGCGCAGGCATGAAAGCGGCGGACATTTCACCGTCCAGCACGGTGGGGCGGGCAAAGCTGGTAACAGCCCCTTTCCTGGTGGCCATTGCGCGCGCCTGACGCACCTCATCCAGCGTATAGCACATCAAGGCAACCGGAAGCGGTTTCCCCGCCGTACTGGACAAATGAGTCAAACCTAAGCGATCACGCAGAATATGGGGCCAGTCGGACTTGATAAGTTTATCCAGATTGCCGCCCTCAAAGTTGCTGAGGAAGGTCGCGAACATGGGGCGAGCCTGTATGCGTTGCTTATTCCATTGCTCCACAAAGTCGGTGCGCAATGCCTCGCTGTCATCTGACAACTTGTCCTTGCGCAAGTCTTTGGGGTAATTGAAGAAGCGAAGCCAAAAGTTGTTAGCGATTTCGGATACCAACGGATGGTCGAACAAATGACCTATTGATTCCAAACGCAACAAAGGGGTGTTGTCCAGTTGCTCATTCAAATGAGCTTGGCCGTTGACAGCCATGAAGCACTCGGCGCTCCTCGGCAAATCCTTGGCGACATGGACGAATGAACCGACGTAACCCTTGTGCTCCGCTTTCCAATCTTCGTGTTTGCTTACATCGCCGACATAACTGTTGTACTCGTCGGCGCGCGTATCCGATACGGCCTGCTCCCAGCGGAAGTTCGCAGCCGCGCAACGAGCCGCCGCGCCTGAAGCGGACGCGACCGCATCTGAAGCTAACGATTGAAGGTGTGTGCCAAGGTTCATACGATCAGATAATACATTATTTTGGCTTGGAATACTGTTTGCGCGGTGTCCTGTACTAACCAAGTTTTGTTCAAGAAATAGAACGGGCGAATAGTGAAGCGCATCCTATGCGTCCTAACGAGTCGATGACTATATCAGAAATTATCTGTAATTTATGGATGACCAGTTTTGGCAATACGCCACAAACGACAGCTTTCTGGCTGAATATTTTCACCACTCACCATCCACAAATGTTGGCACAAACCCGCGCTTCGCCTCTCGATATCCAGCGCGCTAAAACGGCCATGAGCAATTCGTAATGGGAAAAGTTGCCAGTCTGGCTGATCGCGGTCGTTCACGAAGAGCGCAGTCACTACATGGCAGTGATCGTGGTGCTGGCAGAGATTTGAATCAGGATGCCGGACGTGGCGTTGCCGCTGGCGGAATTCCCTTCCCGAGCGCTGCGTCAAACACCGGGCAAACGGAGCCAAACCCCTCTCCTTAGGCGGCACGGATTGCGCTTTCCGCCTTGACCATGGCGTCACGAAGCCCGGTTATTGCCTTTTCATCCGCACCGGTCTCGATGTAGATGTCCGGGGCGTTCAAGTTCAATCCAAAATGTTCCGGCGCGAGCAGCCTGGCACCCCGAAAATTGCTGCATCCGCCGACAAGGCACGCCGACAGCATGAGAACGATGAGTTGCAGGCGACGCATAGTGCGTACCGTTCACTGATCAGAAACGGCTGCCTATGGTTT
>JAVHQJ010000003.1:0-1136 GCA_036171075.1 Sideroxydans sp.
AATGCACAATTGGTACTGACGAAAGACAACGATGCGATCTACCGGCAAGCTCGTGGCTTGTATGACCACATTTCAACTCAAGGTATTGAAAGTGTTCAAGGTTTTATTTGCTTTGGATTTGCTGACAGCCAGATGATGGAGGCATTCCATCGCCTAGCTACATCAAACTATGGCAAAGCCTATTTCCCGCTCTACAAACTTTACGGTGGAATGCAATCAATCAAAGGCGATCCAGTGCAAGCTGAACGTTTCCACAAGCTCGCTTTCGACTGGTTGCACGCCAATCAGTATCTGAATGACCCTGAAATTTGGCATGACTTGGGTGCACTCTATGAAGGTGAAAATGTCGAGATTGCCATCTACTGGTTTCAGAAAGCAGCCGAAACGGGTAGCTTCAGCAGTATGTGGGGATTGGTCGGCGCGTATGAATACAAGGAAGATTGGGAAAATGCGCTGTATTGGCAAATTATGGCTGCCGAAGCGGGGCATGAGGGGGCACAACGTGGGCTTGAAATGCAACATGAACGTGGCGAGTTGGATATTGGCGATGAGCAGGTGTTCAATTGGGAAGTGTGGTCGGCTGAACAGGGGAATTTATGGGCGCAACTGTTTTTAGCTGAAGCCTACCGCTCTAGTGATGTCATCGAACGGGACGATGAACAGGCGGTTCATTGGTTTCGTTTAGCCGCCGAACAAGGCGATGCTGCGGCACAATGTGAGCTTGGCTACATGTACTGGGGCGGGCGCGGCATTAAGCAAAGTATGCGGCAGGCCGTGTATTGGACACTTAAATCAGCCGAACAAGACTATGATAAAAGCAAATTTCAACTTTATTTTTTGACAGTTTCGTATGACCTGGAAGAGGGTGATTTTCAAAAAATATTGGAGTGGAATCAAGAAGCCGCTGAACAGGGGGATGCTTACGCGCAATGGTTTCTTGGACACAAATATCAGTATGGTCATGGTGTACCTCAAGATTACAAAGTGGCGATGAAATGGTATCGACTGGCAGCAGATCAAGGTAATGTTCATGCGCAAGAAGGTCTCAGAAAATTAGGTATTGATTGGAAATCACCATGATCCTCCCAGAAGAACAAGAACTCATCCGACTGGAAGCCGAACAAGCCGCGCTTGAG
>JAVHQJ010000004.1:0-5325 GCA_036171075.1 Sideroxydans sp.
CCGTCACACGTATTGTGGAATGACCGCCAAAATGTTGATTCACTTGCTCTGCAACCTGAGCAACACTAACCGCCTCACCTAAACCCACATTAAGCGCACCCACGAACTGCCCTTGATACTCGATGGCGCGCACTGTAGCTTCCACCACATCGCTGACGTAGACGAAATCTCGCGATTCGAATCCGTCTTCATAGATCTCGATAGGCTGGCCTTGTCTTGCCAGATTAGAGAATACCGCCAAGATTCCTGTGTACGGATTTTTCAAAGACTGTCCCGCGCCGTACACATTCTGATATCTCAATGCAAAACCGTTAATGCCCTTCATGTTCGCGAATAGCAAAACGGCCTGCTCTTGCACCTGCTTTGTTAGGCCATACATGGACATCGGTTTGAAAGGCGCTGACTCATCGGTGTCCAACATTTCTAATGCAGCCGAACAGCTTGGGCAAAGGGGCTCAAGTTGTCCCGCTGCCATGCTTGCCTGACTACGGGCATTTGGATAAACCACACCATGCTGTGCACAACGATAGGCACCCTCTCCATAGATGGCACGACTTGATGCCACGACAATGCTGCGCACCCCCTGTGCACTAGGTTCATTTTGCAAAACATCCAGCAAGGTGGCGGTTCCTTGCACATTGACGCTGAAATAACGATCAATCTCATACATTGATTGACCCGTACCCGTTTCAGCCGCCAGATGTACGACGGTATCTACCCCCGCCACCGCACGTTGCAACGCAGCACGATCCCGCACATCTGCACGAATCAATTCAACACAGCCTTTCAAATCAGCGGGTAAATTACCTTTCTCACCATGAATCTGCGGATGGAACGAGTCCAATATCCTGACTGCACATCCTGCGTCCAATAGCCGGCGTGTTAAATACTGGCCAATAAACCCCGCACCCCCTGTAATTAATATCTGTTTTTTCATCTTAGCTTGCTCTCTATATGTTTAAATCCTTCTGAGCCATGTTCCAACTTAACGAACATAGCTATCAATACCGCCAGCAACAGGCCTCCGGAAAACAAGACTCCGAATATCGATCCCGTGCTAAGTAAAAGCGCATAAGTGTAATAAATGCTTTTTGCCGCCATGTTATTGGTGGCAATAAACATTTGCGTAATAAATGCCAATAACATGCTGCCCAGTACAATACCCAACCAACCAAAATTAACGAACGCATCCGATATGTACACCGCATTTGCAGACCCCGTTCCCGTGCTGTTCTGCGACCATTCGTATCGAAAAACTTCCCGTTCTAAATAAAAACGCTGTTGCCCTGTTAGATAGCTAATTATTGCACTTGATCTACCCATCAATAGCTCCCCATTCAGAAGATCTCTAGAATAGTTCAAGGTATCTATGGCCGTTATGTATGGAATCCAAACGACTCGATTCGCCAAGAAAGTCAGCGGATTGCTATAGCCTAATGGGAAATATTTCTGCATATAGGGGTTGGCCTCCACCTTAACCTCCACCTTAGACTCTGCTTTGACGCCATCATCAGTTGCTTCTAGGACTACACCAACTTCTGGCGCACAACCTGCATTAGAAACCACACCTTTTGTGATTGAGGCTACCACCAAGATGGTAACCACAATTGAAGTAAGAATCTTTCCGATAGAGAAACCCAATTTATTCGAGTACCCATTAACCACCAAAATTAGTATAGGTAACGCCGCACGCAAAATCAGCGATTTCTCCAGTGAGATGAGTAACGAGAATACGAATACCCCCAAGATCCAATGCCGATATTGGTGCCGGGATAGATACAACACCAGCATTGCATAGGGCATTAACAAAACAGTAAAAATTGAGTTGGCATAATTAAGCAAAGATCCCAACCCGATACGGGTTCGAAACAACTCCTCTCTATATAAAGCCAAATCGCTTGAGCAAGCACCCCGTAAGGCCTCCCACAACGGAACTGATCTCGCCGTCCACACCACATACAGATACATTAACAAATAAGGCACAACAATAACCCATATCAGAAATTGTGAATTCACCACGAATGAGTATTTATCAAGCTGCGCACGAAACTCTATTCGGCGTAGCAATAAGACTGTTGCCATATATACGCTTAATGAAAGCAGCAACATTTGAATGAACAACCAACCTGTATCTCCGTTGAAATTGTGAAAATACAACACACCAACAATTGACTGTGGAACGTAGAACATAACAAGAAGCATGGGTAAAAACCAATGCATATTCCTGAAGTTCAGCAAAGTGTTTAGTGGGTTTATTTTTTGCATTGTTAAGCTAGTTTTCTTTTTAACAAAGATTTGCTGACGTGTAGGAGACGGGCTACCAATGGGCTTAAATAAGGAACTGTACGCACCAACAGTGCCATCATGAGTATGCCCAAATATCTCAGTTTGAATTGGCTTGATAACGTTTGTTTAGCTAATGAGTAGGCTAATCTCCCATTACCCTTTTGGAGTTGCCTATAAACTTCGCCTGCCAGATACCGGGCCTTCCCTTGTTTACAGGCGGCCATTATTTTTACATCATCAGGGTGTTCAACTTGCAAGAGTTCTAGCGTTTGCAGGGATTCACTGAGCAATTCATAAGTCCTCTCGCTCGCACCTGAACCGTGCTTGCGATATTTTCCGTACACCCCGTCCAGTTTGACCACCTTACCTTGTAACGCCACTTCGATATAGAAGAGCCAATCTGAAACAACAGGCAAGCGCTCATCGAAACCCTTTGCTGGGCAAGCTCCGCGTCGCACCATGACTGAAGATGCGCCTGGAATGCCGCCCTTGGCAATAATCTCGTAGGCATCACCTAAATCTTCTCGTGGCAATTGGTTTGTGACATACAACACTTTGTTGTCCGCCGAGTTGAATATTTCAACTGGATGGTAAGAAATCACCACTTCTGGATCTTGTTCGAATTGCTCAACTTGCCTCAAGATTTTTTCTGGCAAGAATAAGTCGTCCCCGCCCATCACAGCGACAAATTCTCCTGTACACGCAAAAAAAGCCGCATTGCAATTGCCCGTAATGCCCAAGTTTTTAGGATTCAAAACCGGCACAATCATGTTGGGGTATCGCTGTTGGTATTCGATGATAATTTCTGGAGTGGCGTCTTTGGAGCAATCATCCGCAACGACAATTTCTAGATTTGGATAATTTTGACTAACTACACTATCTAGCGTCTCGCGAATAAAGTGTTCTTGATTGTAGGTGATGATCATCACCGAAACTTTTGGGTAGTCTTTACGCATTTGTTTTCTGACCTTCAGCCATCTCTATCTTGGGCATTGTTTTAATAGTGCGAATTACCACCGCAAGTACCAACAGGGTATAAATGGCATACATCGCAATGTATGCGTAGTTTGCATTTAATACATCTGGTGCGATATTTATCGCCAACGCGGTAAGTGCCACAAATAACGTCCCAGCAATCACTTCTGTCAATACTAACATCTTCACGTTACCCCTCGCCAACATAACGTAGGCAAGCACCCATGAAACAATCTTTAAGAAATCGCCAATTACTTGCACTCTGATGAAGCCAACCGCATCAACAAACTTATCCGAAAACAATATGAGCACCAGCGAGTCTGCGAAATAGAAAACGACACTACATAACAACAGAGCACCACCAGCAAATAAAACTACGCCTTCAGACACTGCCTTTTTGAGCGACTGCTGTGTTGTTGCTCGAGAGAACCTAGGCAACAATACCATCGCTATGGTTTGGGCTAATACCGCCAGATAGGCTTCACTTAATCGCCAACTGGCCTGCCAATAGCCCGCCACATCATCACCAAATTTATGCGCCATCATCATTCGCACGGCGATTTGCATGAGTTGCGCAACGATGCCCGATACCGCACCAATCAGCAGATATCCCATCAACGGGCGCGAATATAGTCCTGATAGCCGAAATTCTTTCACTCCGAAAAACAAACCTCTACGATATCCAAACAAGAACAATGTGAGCGCGGCTCCTAATACAGCTGCACCTACACTGGCAAACATAAGATCGGCTCTGCCAAGTACATAGCAAATCCACACTACAAGCAACAACAACACAGCGCCAACTAATTGCGCCCAGTAGATAGGGAAGTTATCTTCATTGCCATTGAAATATCCGGTCAACGTTCCTAGTGGTGAGGCCAAAATCAATGTACCCAACAGCACTGCAAACAATACTGGGCTAAGCGCGGGCAATATGCCACTGAGTTGAACACCCAAGAAAATGATTGCCAACCCACTAGCCGCCCACAAACTTAACGTGAGTCCCGTGTAGACAAAATTGCGCTGTTCGGACGCTTCCGAATTGCGCGCCACATTTGCGGCCACACCATTGCTCATCCCAGCCTGGCTCGCTGCATGAGCCAAATTAAAGGCGTTGCTGATATTGGCTAGTGCCGTGTAGCCCGCTGGGCCCAGCATGACTGCATAAAGTTTGTTGGTGAGCAACCCCAGCACCAATCGCCCTAAAGTGACGATGCTGTTTGCTGCCGCCACTTTAAGCAACCGCCTCATTCAGCGACGGCTAATTTTAGCGCTTGGATCACAGCAGATACGTTCTCCGCATCCAAATGCGGCCCAATCGGCAAACTCAAACACTGATTGGCGATTTGTTCGGCTAGTGGGAATTGTCCTTTCACGTAGCCCGCTTCGGCATACGCTTGTTGCAGATGTGGGGGGATGGGGTAGTGAATCAATGTGCCGATACCTGCTTCACCCAATGCCTTTTGCAATGCATCGCGCTGTGGATGTTGTATGACGAACAAGTGCCATGCAGGTTCAGCCCAGTCCGGCACGAAGGGCAAGGTTAGACCAAGGCCGCTCAACTCTTTTTTGTATTGGTTCGCAATCACGGCACGGCGAGCATTCCATGTATCCAACACTTTAAGTTTGACGCGCATTGCAGCGGCATGGATAGGATCAAGTCGGCTATTGAATCCACGCACATCATTCACGTATTTCACACGTGAGCCGTAGTTACGCAATACGCGAATGCGGTCAGCCAGTTCTGCATCATCTGTGGTGATTGCCCCACCATCACCAAACGCACCCAAATTTTTCCCAGGGTAGAAACTCCACGCCACGATGTCGCCATGCGCACCTAGACGTTTGCCTTTGTATTTCGCGCCATGCGCTTGAGCGCCGTCTTCCAACACCTTCAAGCCATGCTTACGCGCAATCGCCAAAATCGGATCCATATCACATGGTTGACCATACAAATGCACAGGCAGAATGACTTTGGTGCGAGGTGTGATGGCAGCTTCAATACGTGTAGGGTCGATGTTGTAAGTGGCAGCATGTGGCTCAACAGGGATGGGTGTTGCGCCA
>JAVHQJ010000005.1:0-1134 GCA_036171075.1 Sideroxydans sp.
CTAGCCACCGTACAGTTTGAAAGAAGAGAAGGTAGATCGGCATAGAAATCGGGTAAAGTTGTTTTTGCGAGAAAACATTTTGCCAGGAGAAAACCATGCCGACCAACCACTTGTATGATACATGGATTCAACAAATCCGTGAACTGCGACCCGAGCAAAGAATTACACAGGTTCGAAACTTTGCGTTGCTGGTGTACGGGATTTACCAAAGCCGTTCGGTGTATTTAAGTCGAATTGCAGGGAAGATACCCGGCCAGTCAAAGTTACAAAGTACGATAAAGCGTCTTGATCGGTTTCTTGACAATCCAGCCATACGGGTTCGTGAATGGTACAAACCCATTGCGGTTGAATGGCTTGAAAGACAGTTTGCCCGCATTGGAGAAATTCACCTGATCGTAGATGGCAGCAAAGTTGGTTTTGGGCATCAATTGTTGATGATCAGCATCGCCTATCGCAAACGAGCCATTCCAATCGCGTGGACATGGGTCAAGCATGTTCGTGGACATAGCAGCGCGAACAAACAAATTGCATTACTGGCCTATGTGAAAACGCTCATTCCGTTTGGATCAGCCGTTTTTCTCGTAGGGGATACTGAATTTGGACCTGTAAACGTTCTCAAACAACTGGATCTATGGGTTTGGCGCTATGTTCTACGCCAAAAATCAAACACTTTGGTCTGCTCGCAAACTGAAAACACTTGGACGCCCTTGGGTGATTATGCCCAGAAAGCCGGTCAGCGTTGCTGGCTTGGAAAAACACAACTCTCGCAAGCCCATGCTTACCCAGTCAATTTGCTTGTTTACTGGAAGATTGGCGAAAAACAACCTTGGTGTTTGGCAACCAACTTACCTGATTTGCCAACCGCTCTCCATTTTTACAAACGCAGAATGTGGATCGAAGAAATGTTTGGCGATATGAAGAAACATGGTTTTGATTTGGAATGCTCCATGCTGCACAGTTTTTTGCGACTTTCCAGATTGACCTTGGCGGTCGCCTTCCTGTATGTCTGGCTCGTCTCGTCTGGTGGTCGCACTATTCATCAAGGTTTGCGCCATCTCGTTGATCGTAAAGATCGCCGCGATTTGAGCATTTTTCAGATCGGTCTTCGATTTATGGAGAAGCGTCTTGTCAACG
>JAVHQJ010000006.1:0-1134 GCA_036171075.1 Sideroxydans sp.
ACCCTATCTATCAAATCGTTCAAACCATGTTGCTTTAAGAGCAGTTGCACCGCTCGCTTGCGATCATTTTTATCGCGATGGGGACCAACGATGATGCGTTTTATGGGTAAGTGTTGCCTCGCGCTACACAGCTTCCGTACACACAACTCTACAAACGGCACAGTCGCTCCTTCTTGAACCCTCGTTTTAATTGAATGTTGCTTAATTGGTTGTTGCGGCGTTGATTTGAGTCCAAGGTGAGATTCCAGCCCGGAACCGAGCAAGTTTAGCACTAGACGCACCTCCCGTTCCTCAGAAAATCCGCGATGCTTGAAAACAGACGACAGGATTGTGAGTGGCCTTGATAGTTCGGCGGCATCGTTATCTGAGTATGAGCGAAAGAACTTATCAGCTACAGCTTCAAGCTCCTCTATCAGTTTGTTTGTATCGGGGTCACATGTTCGGCTGTTTTCGTTGAGACCATATTGAACATCAGTCCACAAATACCCTTCTTCTTGGTATGAGGCTACCTCTTCGCTGATTATTTTATCGAGTGTTGCTGTATCGAGAACAAGCGCATATCCGCCATCTGGCCCATATGCTCTCCACTGGCTCAACAGTCCATGCTCGCGCACCCAAGGATCAGTTGTTGTTGAGAATGACGTAATGTAGTAATCGTGCCACAGAGAAGCAGCTACTCTAAATCCGTGCATTACCTTTTCGAATTGCTCCTCGCCATAGAGTTCGAGCGGCTTGTTTCCCAACAGCTTCTGAAACTCAGGCTGATCTTTGAGGCCTTCGACGTATTTGCGGAAGACCGGGCGAAGAATTTCTGGAAGGACGTGGTCATAGAAGCCGAGAATTTCCTCCTCATCATTCACAAAAGACGCGTGAGTTGCCCACAAAGATTTACTTTGAAGTATTCCTGAGAGGCCAGCCGCTGTGGTGTAGTGGTATAGCTCGTCGTGTGTATCTGCAATTCTACTCATCTGTTGTACCTCCAACTTTGCTCCAGCTTGCGGCTCTGTCGAGGCAGCCCCCTCAAGATTCACACCAGAGTCATCGGGTGGCAGCAATGATTAATTGTGCTCTGCAATCAAATAAGGCAGCGGCGGTGTGTACGATCCCAGCTTCGGCGGCTGGCTGCCGTCTTGG
>JAVHQJ010000007.1:0-1134 GCA_036171075.1 Sideroxydans sp.
AGTACTCAAATTCGAAATGCTTCGTTCAGACTCATTTAAGGATTGGAAAATACTCATGATGCGCCAATATTCGGATTAATCTAATGATTTATCGTCTGCCAATCTTTTTAACCTTGGTTATATCCATACGTAATCAAGCTAATCAAATTTCCCCTCTGCTAGCCAAAGTGAGTCAGATGTTAGGCGAACTCGTGTCAGATTATGAGATCGTCATTGTAGACAACTCATCGGATGATGACTCGCTGCTTCGCTTGAAAGCACTTACCGGCATAAATGGATTGCCTAATTTACAGGTTTACGCACTGACCAAAGAAGTAGATGCCGATACTGCCGCATGGGTTGGTTTAGAGAATGCACTGGGTGATTTTGTTGCCGTCATTGACACGATCAACGACGACATCAGCTTCTTACCTGTAATGTTGGACAAGGCAGTTAGTGGTGCGGATGTGGTTTTCGCAAATAACGAACAAAAATCTGCACAGAGCTTAGCTTATAGCGGCGCTTATTTCATGTTCAATTTATTGTACAAATGGTTCAATGGTATCCAGTTAGATAAAGAAGCACCACAGTATCGCGTATTGAGCAAGCGTGTTATTAACTTCATTCTGCAACATCCGCAACCAGCTACGACATATCGGTATCTCCCAGCTACTGGGGGATTTGCCAAAGTTAATCTCAGCTATAGTGCGTCACCTAAGATTACTCACAAAAAACGGCTTGGTGATAGTATCGACAGAGGGATAAGGATGCTTGTTTCAACAACACGCGCACCAATGCGACTTGTGACCACTCTCTCTTTGTTCGGGGCCGCTGTCAATCTTGTGTATTCTGTTTATGTTGTTGCGGTTGCTTTTTTAAAGACGGATGTGGCAGCAGGCTGGGTCAGTCTGTCGCTTCAGCAATCCGGAATGTTTTGTTTGATCTCATTAGTCTTGCTGGTGTTAGGTGAGTACATCCTTAATATGGTCAGCCTGCAGAACGAAGGACCGCTATATCATGTGGGGCAAGAATTTACCAGCGCCCGCATGACTCGCCGTGAAAAGCTGAACATCGAAGAAGTAAAGTCACCATCACATAAGTTTAAAAGAACTTCCTGATGACAAGGCTTGACTCGACAGTCGATGCCGTCATTAT
>JAVHQJ010000008.1:0-1133 GCA_036171075.1 Sideroxydans sp.
CGCCAGTTTGGACCGTAAGGCCGTCGATAACGTATGGCCCGGCTGCCGGTGTCCAGGTGGTATTCACGTCCACATTGCCAGACCAAATCACGGCATTGACGCTGTTGTTCACAAAGACGTTGTTGTGCAAAGAGGGGTTGGCGTTGCTGATGGTTATCGGATTCACAGAATCGCTGATGGTGCTGTTTTGCAGCGTCAGCTTGCTGGTGTCAATTTCGACAGCCACGTTGTTGTACCGACCGGCATATCTCACCTGCACGTGGTCGAGTACGCTGTTGCCCGAGTCCGAATAAAAAATCAAACCTAACCAATCCGTCCTTGTGGCACTAGTAGCAGCGCCGTCGGCGTTGCTGTCACCGCCTGCACTGTCGTCTTGGAGTGACGTAAAAATGATCGGGGTCTGCGCTGTACCCTGGGCGAGCAAGGTCCCTCTCACATTGAGCCGACCACCTGTACTTTTGATCACTGTGCCGGGTGCGATGGTCAGTGTCACGCCAGTTTGGACCGTAAGGCCGTCGATAACGTATGGCCCGGCTGCCGGTGTCCACGTGGTGTCCACACTGATCGATCCACTAATATTTGTCACCGCCTGCGCTTGCGATGCAACCAGCGATAGAACGAAAGCACCAACAAATCGCCGATTACGCGCCACCAGCAACAGCCCACGACCGATGCGATACCACGGCAAGCAAACAACTTGAACCATGCTTAGAAACTGGCGCACCGGCCATAACAGAATCAGAAGCAGCATCCGATTTCGATTGATGTTCATGTCAACTCCGCCATGAAAAGCTGCGCCACCGGTGACCTACCTGGCCATCCCCGAAGTCCCAAGCATATAAGAGACAGCATTTTTCAGAAGTGTACCGTTGGCCTCGCAAAGAGTCTTGCCGACGCGAGCAATTGTTTGATTTTGGTGGCGTTCATCATGCTTTCTCTTTCTCTGATTGACCCTAATTTATAGAAATTCGACCGACTTCGGCGCGGCCTTGGCAAACTGTTCAACAAACTCGGCCAGGCGCCGCTTCGCCTCGATCATATCTGGTGCTTGCGGCACCAGCAAGGTTACCGGCCCGACTTGTTAGCCCCAAGTAGTAATGTCCGCTTTCTCCCAAATAGAAATGTCCGCTTTT
>JAVHQJ010000009.1:0-1125 GCA_036171075.1 Sideroxydans sp.
AATTACCTGTTGTAGCTGAGAAGACAGACGTATAGAAGTTTGTTGTTGTTGCATTTGCAATTGTTGCATTGGTTGCATAGAGGTTAGTTGCGGTAAGTCCAGTTGAAGAAGCGTTAGTGATAACTGATGATGAAGCGAAGATGTTTTGTGTATAGGTGTTAAGGAAACGAAGAGTATTAGAGCCTAGAGAACGAGTAACATCTGTGGTAGGAAGAATATCAGCTACAGTGTTAATCGTATTGTAGAAGGTTGATTGACCTGTAACAGCTAGTGTTGAAGATGCAGAGAGAGCACTTGTAAACATTCCAGTTGTTCCTGTGATTGCTCCGAGATTAGCAGTTGTTGAGTAGAGGTTAGTAGCTGTAAGTCCTGTTGAAGATGCAAGACCGAGTGTTGATTGACCTGTTACATAAAGGTTACCTGATAGCGAGAGTGCTGTACCTGAGGCTGTAGTGAAGTTTGTTTGGCCTTGTAGATAGGTAGTACCACTTACTGTAAGGTTAGTAGATGAAGCATTACCAAGTGTTGAAGTACCTGTAATAAGTGTTGAGAAATTACCTGTTGCAGCTGAGAAGACAGACGTATAGAAGTTTGTTGTTGTTGCATTTGCAATTGTTGCATTGGTTGCATAGAGGTTAGTTGCGGTAAGTCCAGTTGAAGAAGCGTTAGTGATAACTGATGATGAAGCGAAGATGTTTTGTGTATAGGTGTTAAGGAAACGAAGAGTATTAGAGCCTAGAGAACGAGTAACATCTGTGGTAGGAAGAATATCAGCTCCTGTGTTGATAGTGTTGTAGAAGGTTGATTGACCTGTAACAGCTAGTGTTGTTGACGCAGAGAGAGCACTTGTAAACATTCCAGTTGTTCCTGTGATTGCTCCGAGATTAGCAGTTGTTGAGTAGAGGTTAGTAGCTGTAAGTCCTGTTGAAGATGCAAGACCGAGTGTTGATTGACCTGTTACATAGAGATTTCCTGATAGAGAGAGTGCAGTACCGGATGCTGTTGTAAAGGCTGTCTGGTTTTGGAGATAGGTGTTACCAGAGACGGTAAGAGCAGTTGAGGATGCAAGTCCGAGTGTCGTCTTCCCTGTTACATTAAGTGTTGAATAGAGTGTGGTTGCACCTG
>JAVHQJ010000010.1:0-5270 GCA_036171075.1 Sideroxydans sp.
AGCCATACCGGGCAAAGCGGATGGCAAAACGGAGGGGCGCCGTGATCCGCCATGAATAACTGGCTGTGATGTCGGCAAGCAATCTGCGTTCTGCACGTGACTGTGCCAGTATCCGATCCCGGTCGACCCTGACGGTGCCGAGTTCCAGCAGGGCCGCTTTAAGCTCTTGCTGGGCGGCATCGCGCTCTGCCACCAGCCTTGCTTTTTCTTGCAGCTGGCTTTCGGCCAACCTCCATAGACTCAGCGAGGGCGGCCTGATTTCCGGCTTTGCCGCCGCCGCTGGCAGTTCCGATTCAAATCCGGCTAGCCGGAGCCCGCGATCCCAAGCCGCGATAAAGGCCTCCGACGTGAAGGTGTCGCTGCAGGCATCGACCCATGCGGACGCCGGTGGCCAGCCTTGCCCCGCCAGCCAGCATAATTTTTCCGCCGCCTGTTCGATCTCACCCTGAGGAAACAGCAGTCGTTCATTTCCGTACACCAGGCTGGCATGCGCATCGATGTCGCTCAGCAGCACCGGCAATTGCTGCTGCATGGCCTCGGCTGCGGCCAACCCATAGGTTTCGCCTCGCGAGGCGGAAATGAATACCCCCTTTTGCCGGCGGACCTGCTGCAGGATGAATGCCGTTTGGTGGAATCCGACCGCTGGCAGCAAGACCACGAAATGCTTCATGTCTTCCTGCTCGATGGTGGGCAAGAGGCGCTCATCGTAAATGTCGCCGACTATCAACAGGCGAAAATCCAGGCCGCTGAGCCGTCGGGCGCGCGCTACGATACGTATGACATCGCAGACATTCTTCTGCGTATCGGCGCGACCGAGATAGAGAATGGGGACGCCCGGATAGCGGTGTGTTTCTTGAACCAGGTCGGGTACTGGCGCGGGCTGGGGGTTTGGCACCACATCGATCAGCCTGGCGAGATGGGGATGCTCCGCCTCAAGCTGCCGTGCAAACGTCGAGGTAGGTACCCAGAGGCCCAGGATGGCCCTTCGCCCGATCGGCAAGTCGGCCAGATAGCGGCGATTCTCGGGATGGAATGTGTGGCATTCCAGGATGAGGGGCCAGTCCTCCGGAATCATTGTGAACGTGTCGGGTGTATCTATCGAGATGACCACACTCGGCAACACCTCATCAATACGCTCGATCAAACGAAACTGTTCATTCAATTCATGAAAATTGACATATTCGCGCAAAGCCTGTTTTCCGCCACCGACATCCTCAAGGAACAGCACATTCAGGCGGATGCGTCGGCCATGATCCTTGAAGGCATGGGCGCGGTTGAGCAACATGCGCTCGACGCCGCCCAGACTGGCCCACCGATAAATCACCAGGACTTCGAACATTTTCAACACTTGCCTCTATACAATTTCGCGCAGAGCCGGCGTAGCGGAGCGCATAGCTTCAGAACGGGCCGGGGCACCGCCGTCCGGCCCTCCGGGTCTTTCGGCGTCGCCGAGGATGGCCAGGCTTCGTCAGGCGGGTGGGTGCTGGCCAGCCGCTCGCGCAGTTGGGCATTCTGTTGCGCTTGCTCCTCCATGCGGCGACTGACGAGTGCGAGCTCGTCGGTCAATTTCCATAGTTTTCGCTCCGCTTCCCACCGTTTCGCGTCGATCTGCGTGCACCAGGCCAGCAGCCAATCGTAACGACCTGCTTGCCAACCCATGCGGGTGCGTGTCCTGGCCGTGGCGATGGTCTCGATCATGGCTTTTCTGTGCCCCTCGGCGGCCTCGGCAAGCGCCTGCAGGGTCGCCGCCTCGGCATGCCAGGGTGGGGAATCCGGTTCTTGCCCCAGCAGACGACGCAGCGCGGCCGTATAGCTTTCCACGGAATCCTCGATCTTCAGGCGCTGATTCGCGGGCACGCCGGCCATCCGTGCGGCTTGGCTGACCTTGTCGTCATATTCGATCAGCACGATGGGGATGGACGCCCGCAAGCCGAGAATGGCACCGTGGAAGCGGGCCATGACGGCAGCTTCGGCCTGGCCGAAGGCGGGCAGGAGGTCTTCGATGTGCGGATCGTCCCAGATGACATGGGGGCAGCGGGGTCCGACCCGCGCCACCATCTTCTCGATTAACGGCCGGTCGCTGGGCATGGCAAAGTGATAAGCGTCGTAATCGACCGCCGATTTCTGAAAGGCGACCCACAAACACCCCCAGCCATCATCCAGAACGTTTTGCAAGGCCGTCGATACCTTCACCGACATCTCTTCGGAGCGTTCAAAAACCAGTGGATTGACGATAAGTATTTTTTTGCCCGCCAATTCCGGGAACCGGACGCGCAAATCAATGCCGCGCGCAGGCAGGGACAGGGCCCACACCGGGTCCGGGGCCACGGCCACGTTGCGGGTGACGCCCAGTTCGCGCAACAGACTGGCTGATCCGCTGTCGCGTACCGTGACACGGTCGGCGACAGCAAAAACGTCTGCGACGATCTGCCGCGCGTCGGCCGTCATCAAGGGGCCGACTCCTTGCCCCCAGAGCACCAGCAGCAGATCAAACTGTTTGGCCAGGTGGCATACCGAGGCAAACTGGGCCAGTGTGAACGCCGGGTAGGTATAGAGCTGGGGCAAGGTGAACTTGAAGCGGTCGGTAAAAATCCCCCCCCCGCCCAGCACCATGATGTCCGCTGTCCTGCACAGCGCCGCGATGGCCGGCAGATCGTAGTAACTGACTGCATCGATGCCATGCAGGGCTTGAGTATGTGAAGGGTTGAGAGTGATGGCCGTCAACTCGCCGCCCGCACCCTGGACCCACTGTTTTAATGTTGCCAGCAGCAACTCATCGCCGATATTGGCGCAGGCATAGTTCCCGACAGCCAGCACCCTGACCGGGGTATCCTTACGCATCGGCGCGCTCCCGAAACGGGCCCTCGGTTACCGCCGGCTTGGGCGATAGCCAGCCATATCCGCCATGGTGCTCTTCAATGACATCGAAATGCAGCGCGTAGTGGAGCCGGAAATGCCGCCGGTAGGCGCCAGACTCCGTATTGCCCACCCCCAGCGCCACCACATAGCGTCCCGCTCCCATGGTCGCATCCAGAGACCATGCATAGTCCTTCTCATCCCCGCTGCGCGCCGGAGCGAGTGAAATGCCTAATTTATGCGTTGTGCCCGTCCACAGTTCGATATCGGTGGTGCTCTTGATTTGTATGCCCAAGGCCGGTTCGGCCACATCCTGCAGATATTTGACCCGCAGTTTCACCCAGAACCGTTCGCCTTGGTGGATGAGCGTGGTCTCGCTTCCCTGCGCATCTTCCACCCAGACGCGCAGAATCTCGCTGCCTGAGGCGAGTTCGGCGTTGGTCGGCAGTGCCGCCGACGTGCCTTTCTCCTCATTCACCAGATCAGCCGCGTAGGCCTCCACTACCGCCTTGCATGGACCATCGGCCATCATCTGACCACGCTTCAAATAAATGGCGCGATCACAGTATTCGATGATGGTGTTAACGGAATGGGTCACCAGCAGGATGCTCACCCCGTTCTCTTGCAGTTGGCGTATCCGCGCCAGACATTTGGCCTGGAAGGCCGTATCGCCGACAGCCAGCGCCTCATCGACCACCAGGATGTCCGGCGAAACATGGATGGCCGTGGCAAAGGCAAGGCGCACCGCCATGCCTGACGAGTAGGTCTTTACCGGTTGATCTATGAAATCGCCGATATCCGCAAACGCCTCAATATCATCAAATTTTTCGGCGATTTGTTTTTTGGTCAAGCCAAGGATGACGCACTTCAGAAAAACATTTTCGCGGCCGGTAAAATCGGGGTTAAAGCCGGAGCCGAGTTCCAGCAGCGCCGCCACTCGACCGAATGCTTCCGCCCGGCCGGTGGTGGGCGACAAGATGCCGCAGATCATTTGCAGCAAGGTCGACTTGCCGGAACCGTTGCGACCAATGATGCCGACCGTTTCGCCTTTTGCCACCCGGAAGGAAATATCCCTCAGCGCCCAGAATTCCTTGAAATAAGCGCGCCCGCTCCGTCCCAGCCAATGATCGAATCGAGGCATGATGAACTGACGCAAACGATGCCCAGGGGAGTCATAGATTTGATAGCACTTGCCGAGATGGGTAACTTGGAGAGCCAATTCTGACATTTGCAGTAACCTTTACCGAATCGAATCAGGGCTTTTCTGCCTGAGTTTTGTTCGCCGGGTTTTTGCCATCACGCGTGCGAAAAAACGAGTGTTTATCGAGTTGCCCATTTTATTGTCCGGCGGTTGCGTAGGCACATTGGCTGGGCGGCTTCTCACCAGGCATGTTTGTGTCGGCAACCCCAATTTGATTGATCTTTCTGTGCCCCCAATGCGGCCTTTGTTGAGCGAAGCAACCGCGATCACAGTACATCGGCGAATCCCTTGCGGGTCTTTTGAAACCAGGCGAATCCCAGCCAGGCGATGGCCGCCGAGGCGAGCAGCGATAGGCTATACGTGGTCAATTCCGGCGTGGTATCCCAGAGCATTACGCCGCGGGCCTGTTCCAGGATGACCGCGATCGGATTGAGCATGACGATGTCCTGGTAGTCGGCCGGCAAGTTGGACACCGGGTAAAACACCGGGGACAGGAACATAAGCACGGTGGTAAAGATGCCGATGCTTTGGCCGACGTCCCGCAGATAAACGCCCAATGAGCTCAGAAACCAGCTTAGTCCGAGAATCAACATGAGCAGGGGAAGCAGGATGAGGGGCGTCAGCAAGATACTCCAGGGCAGGCTGTGATTGACGGCCAGCACAAATAACAACAGCACCGCCAGGCTCACCAGTGCATGAAAGAGAGCCGTGCCCAGCGCCACCCACGGCAATATCTCCAAAGGGAAGACAACCTTCTTGACGTAGTTCGGGTTGGCCAGGACGAGACTGGGCGCGCGGTTGATGCAATCGCTGAAAAGGCCGAAAACGATCAAGCCGGCGAACAACACGATGGCGAATTCGGTCTTGCTGTCTGATCCGCTATGCCAGCGTGCCTTGAAGACGACACTGAATACGAAGGTGTATACCGCCAGCATCAGGATGGGATTGAATAGCGACCAGACGATGCCTAGCACTGAACCGCGATAGCGGCCGACGACATCGCGTTTGGTCATTTGAAAGATGAGTTCGCGGTTGCGCCAGGCGCTGGCGAGCATTTCAAGGGGGGACGTGCTGAAGTGCTTCATCGACAATAGCCTCTCTCGGCTTATTCCTGATTGGCCACGCCTGTGTGGCATGCTATCCCAGGGCATTATGCGTAAACCCCGTTATTATACTGGAGAGCGTCTGCCGAGGTGGCGTGACCTGTTAGCCC
>JAVHQJ010000011.1:0-1123 GCA_036171075.1 Sideroxydans sp.
TAGGTCAGGATATGAAATTCCTTGATTGATGCTCCAGGTATTCACGAAATCCCAGCCTGCAAAGCTTGCCTGATTTTTCATCTGAGCCGTGGTGAGACCAGTGCCGCCTGCGCTTATCAAAATCCCGGCTTTTTGTGAATCAAAAAAAGTTGAAGGTGAAATATAACTATTAGACGCACCTGCAAATCCGCCAACGGCTAATTGCCCCGTTGAGTTCACAGCGCCTGTGGAGTAGGAATTAGATAGTTCCATACTGTTGAAAAAATTACCGATAAAGCCGCCTATATACGAACTAACTTGAGTTCCAATCGTGATTCCGTTGACGTTACCTGTTGAATATGAATTTCTAACAAAAGTTTGATCCGTAAATCCAATAAAACCGCCAACGCTACTATTACCAAACACTGTTGCGCTTGAAAAGCTATTATCAATATTGATACAACTATTGCACCACCAGGGATTTCCGTAAATATAAGGCGTTGCACCTCCGACAAGTCCACCAATCCCAATCGATCCTTGCACCACCCCCCCAGCACCAACAGCTCCAACACCCTGTACAACGCCAGACGATGAGGTATTTATTATGGATGAACCCCACCGCATTGCACCGACTAAGCCACCAACAGTATTCGCGCCTGTAACTGAAACATTATTTACAGAGATGTTTCTAGCTACTCCAGTAAGTGAACCAATCAGCCCCACTTCGTTGTCATTCGGGCGATTGATAAACAAACCATTTACGGCTTGCCCTGAACCATCAAGAATTCCACTGAAGGGGTTGCCTAGATGTCCAATGGGCATAAATCCTGCGCCCATACTCCAACTCGGCTTTGCAATAGCATCAACCCATCCAGACGTTATACTGGCTTCAATGGTTTTTCCCAGTGCATAGTTACCGGAAAGGTTAGTATTGATCGCCTGTAACTGATCGACGTTGTTGACTAGCATGTACGCTGTCATGCTGCTACCACCCAAAAGATTCACTTTTGCACTATAAGGATTGCCAAATCTATCCGACTTGGTCGCCGAGTCGATGTAGGAACTCCACGGATTGTAATAAATCCCTACGGATGCGCCGTTATTCACGCTGATTTGACCTGCTGCACCACCGAAAAGCACCGTA
>JAVHQJ010000012.1:0-5248 GCA_036171075.1 Sideroxydans sp.
GTCTGATGCCTTTAACCACTCGGCCACCCCTCCAAAAAGAGCGCGCGATTATCCACAGAACAACCTGCTCTGTCAAAGACAAATTACGATGTGGGGTGAAATTACTTCGAGGAAGTGAAATTAGATGAGGGGAAATCTCTTACAGCAAGCCTTTTTCAGCAAAGGACAGACACCCCGCCCCTGCCACAATAAAGTGATCCAATACACGTACATCTACTAAGGCGAGTGCCTGCTTGAGCGCGGTCGTCAGCAGTTCATCTGCGTGACTTGGTTCAGCCACCCCGGAAGGATGGTTGTGTGCAAAGAGAACAGCGGCGGCATTGTGGTGCAAGGCCCGCTTCACAACTTCTCGGGGATAGACGCTAGTTTGCGTTAACGTACCGTGAAATAACTCCTCGCTGGCTATCACACGATGTTGCGCATCAAGAAATAGCGCCACAAAAACTTCTTGAGCGCGGCCACGCAACAGTAATTTCAAATAATCACGCACTGCTCTGGGAGAGTTGAGCACATCGCCCGTCTGCATTTCTTCTTGCAATGCTCGACGCGACATTTCCATCACTGCCTGCAATTGCACATATTTAGCCTGCCCCATCCCATGCGTTTGGCAAAAAGACTTTTCTGACGTCGCAAACAACTGCGTCAAATTACCGAAACGGGATAACAAATCGCGCGCCAAATCCACCGCGCTTTTTCCCACCACCCCTGTACGCAAAAAGATAGCCAATAATTCAGCATCCGATAAAGCGCTGGCTCCACGCGCCAATAATTTTTCTCGCGGACGTTCACCAATAGGCCAATTTAGGATGCTCATACCATGCCTCTCAATTGATAGGACTAATGTTTATATTTGCGCACCAAGCCAATTAAAACGCCAAAAATCTCTAGCGTGCCTTCTGGACGAATCACGGGATACGCCTGATTTTCGGGACGCAAGATAAATTTTCCGCGCTCTTTATCTAAAGTCTTCAACGTAAATTCACCATCCACGATCGCCACTACGATGTCGCCTACGTTAGCTAAATTGCGCTTTTCAATGACCGCCACATCTCCATCGTGAATACCCGCCCCCAGCATGGAGTCGCCCTTCACAGGAATCAACGTCGTTTTAGAGGGGGCATCAACCAACATATCATCAATCACAAAGTAATCTGCTTGCGTATCATTGACCATCACTGGCATCCCCGCAGGCACTGACACATCCGATAACGGTCGCGCAAAAAATTGACGCGTCGGTATCCACATACCGTCTGGCGTGCGTTCGACGTACCCTGCCTTTTCCAACCGATCAAGAATGGCCTTCACCCACGACTTGGAAGCGATGCCAAACACATCGCACAACGCGGCATAAGATGGAATGCTCTTCCAGTCGGCGTAATAGTCTTGCAACTTGGCGAGGTACTCGGCATCTCGCGAACTTGATGGATTGGAATCGGTCATGGCGACACCTTTAACAGAACGAACGTGCTGAACATCCTAAAGAACGAACGTTCTGATGTCAACTCGATACACAATAAAAAACCCGCCGCAGAGGACGGGTTGATTATTGAGTGATGTTTAATTTACTTGCTTTTAGCCGCCATCAGCGCTTCGTACTTAACTTGCAACTGGGCGGGAGTCTCGACGTTACCTTCATCCTTGGGAATGCAATCCACTGGGCACACTTCCACGCATTGAGGAGTGTCGTAGTGGCCTACGCACTCGGTGCATTTCTTAGGGTCGATGATGTAGATGGTGTCGCCTTGCGAGATCGCGTCGTTGGGGCACTCGGGCTCGCATACGTCGCAGTTGATACATTCGTCGGTGATAATCAGTGACATTGTTACTCTCCTTTAGTTGATTTTTTAATCTTTAATTTTGCCTCTACCGAGGGGGATACGAATTTGCTTACGTCGCCGCCGAAGCGTGCGATTTCGCGCACGATGCTGGCTGAAATGAACGTATAGCGCTCTGCGGGCGTGAGGAATACGGTTTCCACATCAGGATGTAGGTTGCGGTTCATGCCTGCCATCTGAAACTCAAATTCAAAGTCAGACACCGCACGCAAGCCACGCAATACCACGCGCGCATCTTTCGATTTGACATAGTTCATCAGCAGCTCGTTGAAGCCCTCAACTTTGACATTCGGATATTCAGCAAACACTTCTTGCGCCATCGCCACCCGTTCTTCCAAGGTGAACAGGGTGGCGGCACGGCTTGCCGCCACCGCCACAATCACCTCGCCAAACAACCCAGCCGCACGCCGCACGACATCCTCATGCCCGCGCGTGATGGGATCGAATGTACCTGGATAAACAACTCTGATCATGCTCGCCTTATCAATTGATGATGCACTGCACCGGCCTTGCCTTGCTTCAACACTTGCCACCCTGCTCCCACATCGAACGGGCTACCACTTTCCACATAGATGACGCCATCAGTAACCAACTTGTTCGCCAATTTCGGCAACAGTTGCGGCAAGTAGTCGCTTTGAAACGGGGGGTCTAGAAAGATGACATCGAATGCCATGTTCTCTTGGGAGACGAATTTTAGCCCATCTGTGCACTGCAACGCCACATTGGATAAGCCCAGCTTCTTGGCGTTGTCTTGCAAAGCCTTATAAACCGCACGGTTAGATTCCACCATCACCACCTGCGCCGCCTCGCGCGAAGCTGCTTCAAAACCGAGCGCCCCACTCCCCGCGAACAAGTCCAGACAGCGCTTTCCGTAAAGGGTCTGCCCCAGCCAGTTGAACAAGGTCTCACGCACGCGATCAGGCGTGGGACGAAGTCCTTCTGCATCAGGGAAGGTGATGATGCGGCTACGGTGAGTGCCGCCGATGATACGAACTTTATTAATTTTAGTTTCCTCAATAATTCATCCGTCATACCGGCGTAAGCCGGTATCCAGTGCTTTATTTAACATGCCTTTGGTGTTGGCCTTGCTCCGCAAGGAATTTTTCAATTAACTGGATTCCGGCCTGCGCCGGAATGACGGGCTATTTGGCTTCCGGTGCACCCACAATCACTGTCGCCATCGCTTTCGGATCAATGCGACGCTTGAACGCATCGTGTATCTGTTTAATAGTGACTGCATCCACTTGCTGGGTGAAGTCATCCAGATAGGTCAGCGGCATGTGGTAGAAGCCGATGACGCTCAAGTAATCCAATATTTTTTTGTTGCTGTCGATGCGCAGTGGGAAGCCGCCGATGATGTTGTCTTTGGCGGCTTGCAGCTCTTTCTCGGTCACGCCTTTCGCGACGAAAGAATCCAAGGTCTGGCGCACGACCTTCAGTGCTTCATCCGCTTGTTCTTTCTTGGTTTGCAAGCCAATCTGGAACGCGCCGGGTTGTTGCATGGGCATGAAATAGCTATAGACGCTGTAGGCCATGCCACGTTTCTCGCGCACTTCGTTCATCAAGCGCGACACGAATCCGCCACCACCCAAGATGTAGTTACCAACATACAGTGGAAAATAATCCGCATCGTTACGCGCGATGCCAGGCGTGCCAATGAGGATGTGGCTTTGGCTAGCAGGATGGGCGATGCGCTGTTCGCTCGCCGCGATTTTGGCGGTGACCGCTGGCAAGCTGATGACCGCACCCGCCTGCGGCAGATTGGCGGTGAGCTGTTGCGCGATGGCTTGCGCTTGCTGGCGCGTTACATCGCCCATCAATGCAACGACGGCATTCTGGGCGTTGTAATGCGCACGATAGAACGCTTCTAGGTCAGCACGCTGTATCTTTTCGACATCCGCCACCTCGGTCTGCCAACCATAAGGATGATTGCCGAACACAGCTTTACCGAATGCCTTTTCAGACAAATGCTCGGGCTTGGTCTCTGCTTCTTTCAAACCCGCGATGAGGCTGGCTTTGTTGCGCGCCAGCACGGCTTCTGGAAATACAGGTTGCTGCAACACACGCGCCACGATGTCGAGCGCTGTCTCACGTTCTGCGGCACTGCTCAAAGTGCGTAGCGAGATAGCAGCTCTATCCGCATCAAAGCTGCCACCCAACTCCGCGCCGATGTCCGCCATCTTGCGCGAGATGTCATCTTCGCTCAGCCCTTGTGCACCCGCATCCAGCAGGCCGTGCGTCATGCCTGCCACACCGATCTTATCAGCGGCATCGTAGGCATTGCCCGCCGCGAAGTTGACCGCCACATCCAACATCGGCAGGTCGTGATTCTCGACGAAATAGACTTGAGCGCCGCTGGGTGCTTGCCAGTGCTGAATCTTGGGCGTGGCGTAGGCGCCACTCGCTGCGCAACACAGTGCGAAGACTGCGATCAATTTAGTGCGCATGTGCGCCTCCTTTTGCCTGCTTGTTGTTTTCGGTCAGCGGTTGTGGGTCGAGCACCGCGACGGTCAAATGGTCATCCACCAATATCTCACGTGCCACGTCTTGCACTTGCTGCGCGGTCACCGCTTGCAACTTCTTTAGCATCACGGGGATAGCGTGATGGGTCAGGCCGATGCTCTCCATCTGCCCGATCTGCATGGCTTGGTAGAACACGGAATCCAATTTATAGACTTCGGACGCGGTAACTTGGGCACGCACGCGCTTCAATTCTTCTTCGCTCACGCCGTCACGCACTACAGCTTCTAGCTGTGCGCGGATAGCCGCTTCCAATTCGGCGATGGTCTTGCCAGTGGCAGGCGTACCTTCAACCGTGAACTGCGAAGGGCCGCGCGAGGTACTGTCGTAGCCCGCGCCGACGCTAATCGCCACTTGTTGTTCGCGCACCAGTGCTTTGTTCAAACGTGCCGATTCGCTGCCATCCAGCACACCTGCCAACACCGACAGCGCATAAGGTTTCCAGTCCTTCTCCACATCGCGCATAGTGGGCGCGTGATACGCCATGACGAAATAAGGCAACTCTGCGGGGGCTTTGACGACGATGCGTTTGATGCCCAGTTGAGGTTGCTCACCCGCCTCTTTACGGGTTGGCAATTTTGCTTTGGGTATCTTGCCGTAATACTTTTGTGCCAAGGCAAACACTTCGGACGCTTTCACATCGCCCGCGATGACGAGCGTGGCGTTGTTCGGTGCGTACCAAGTCTTGTACCAGTCTTGCGCATCGAGGTAAGTCATATTCTCTAAATCGTTCATCCAACCGATGATGGGGGTGTGATAGGGATGCTCTTGATACGCCGTCGCCATCAGACGCTCACCCACAAGAGAGTGTGCGTCGTCGTCAGTGCGCCAGCGGCGTTCTTCCATCACGACTTTGATCTCTTTGCTGAATTCTTTTTCGCTCAACACGAGGT
>JAVHQJ010000013.1:0-1119 GCA_036171075.1 Sideroxydans sp.
TCCAGGGGACGCTGCGCAATAAAGCCGCGCAGCGCCCCTGACCTCCACGTTATGCATTCAAGGAGTCGCAATGCGCAAGCCACAGTCTGTAGATGCATTGGAAAAGCTGGGTATGGTTCGGCTGTCACATTCGTTCTACATGCGAGAGTTCTTGTATAGCGAAACAGCAAATTTCCACGGAAAACAAAACATTCCAGACGATCCTGACTTGGCAATCGAAGTTGGCCGAAAACTCTGTGAAGAACTTCTTGAGCCGCTAAATGCTACCTTTGGGAGGATTGCAGTCCGTTCCTCATATCGCTCATGCGAGATAAACGCTTTTTGCAATGAAAAGAATTACGGTTGCGCAAAAAACGAAGCCAATTACGCCGGGCACATTTGGGATCGCCTCGACGCTGAAGGGCTAAAAGGGGCTACTGCCTGCATAGCACTTCCTTGGTTCACAGACCGTTATCAGCAAGGAGCTGATTGGCGGGCTCTCGCCTACTGGATTCACGACCATCTCCCCTACAGTGAGCTTCAGTTTTTCCCGGCCATCTGTGCGTTCAATATCAGTTGGCATGAAAAGCCCAAGAAATCCATCTATAGCTTTATCGAGCCAAAGGGATATTTGCTGCGCGAGCAGCACTCGCCTAGTGGTCAGTCAGCCCTATATGCCGACTTCCCGCAGTTACGTCATGCATAACGGGCGCTTCAACCGGGACGGCCAAAATGCCGGCCGCCCGTTAAGCTAGACGTTGGGCGTGTGCGGCTTCGCCTTCAAATGCCGCAATAGATGGGAGAACGACCATGAAAAAATTGCTGTTGGGGTTTTTGCTAATCGCTGTACAGTTGCCAGTGTTGGCACAGGATAAGATGATTATTGAACGGGATGGTGATGAGCTGAAAATGCGCCCACAATACGACTACGATTACTCAAAACGTTACAAAGGCACAATTGATGATGATGGCTCCGTGCGGCTTCGTAACCCACAAACTGGCGATGTCCTTCGTGGAAATATCGACAGCGATGGTTCCGGTTATCTCCGCGACTCTGAAGGAAACAGAATTCGTGTTCGTCCAAGATAATCCACACTCGGGCAAAAAATGACAAACCCTTTTTGCCTAGCTCTGCAATCG
>JAVHQJ010000014.1:0-5222 GCA_036171075.1 Sideroxydans sp.
ACCAGAAAAGAAATGAAAACGTTGCTCACCCAAAGGTTGCTGAGAAGTGCCTGACCAGCCGCGTGTATGCCATTGCGACGGAAAAACAGCACGTGGAAGTAGGTATTCAACGGTACGCAGCTTAAATAAACCGTGGTCCCCGAATATTCGCAATTCACATCATCCAGTCCGTGATTAATTTACCAATAGTAACTTGGATGCATTATCACAAAATTTCTTGGCCGTAGATTCATCATCAGTAGATAGCAAAAGTGTGTGTACGGAATTTTCTAAAACGTCCCAATAATTGACTACTACCAAGCTAATATATTGCTTTTTGGAACCAATTCCAGACATTCCACCAATTATTGCGCCCAATGGACCTAACAGAATTGACCCAACGGCAGCTCGCTTAATTACTGACTTATCTGCTTCAAAAATACTTGCACGAGGCACGCATTGGATATTTATTATTTGTGAATGGTGAATATCTTTAACGGCAATATAAAACTTGCCAGCGACTCTCAACCCATTCTTGTGAAGCATGAGTCCACCATTGCCTTCTGAAATATTTTTATCGGAATTTAGCATGGGGTCAAAGAAACCTTTGACGGCGGCGTTACCACCCCAATTTATGACTTGACTACCAATTGATAAATCGCTGTGGATATTGGGGCGAGAAATTACATTGGTCGATGGCTCAGTGGAATTATTCAGAACCGGTTCAACGAAGCTAATAGGACAACCACATCCAGGGCACGCAGTAGCTTTCGAACTTATTTGTTTATTACACTCCGGACAAAGAATTATTGACAAGAAAATCTCCTTAATAGATAGCGATTGAGGATTGAGCAATCCAATACTCCTGAATGATTTTAGGTTTGCACTTTGTCATTGTAACTTTGTGCTGGATAAATCTCAGTAAAACTGGAAACAATAGGGGACGAACAATAGGGGACGTACCACGGTTTTCAATCAACTCCGCAGCGCCATTCATCCGCAATTGACACCAATATAGCAATTTGCTATATTCCATTCCAAATGAACGTCATCAAGAAGAAAACGCTGGATGGTTTTGCCGCGCGCCACGCCGATGCCGCCGAACCGCTTGCGAGTTGGCGGAAGATTTTCGAGAAGACGGATTTCACAGACATCCATGCCGTGCGCGCAGTATTACCGACTGCGGACTTTGCCGATCCGTTCACGGTGTTTAACATCAAGGGCAATAACTATCGACTGATAACGATCATCCACTACCGGTATCAGCGGGTTTATATCAAAGAGTTTTTCACCCATGCCGAATATGACCAGTGGAACAAAGATCGAAAAAGGAGCAAACGAAAATGAGCATAGTCGCTGAACGTCATCTCGATCTCGCCTCGGTGCAATCCGCTTGGCAGGACTTAAACAAGCTCGTGCCGCTCGGGGCTATCACCAGTGAGAAGGATTACAAACGCCGCGTGTCGGTGATGGATGAGTTGCTCGACCGCATCGGCGCGAACGAATCGCATCGCCTGATGCCGCTGCTCGATCTCGTGACCAAGGAAGTGGAATCCTACGAAGCAAAGCAGCAAACCATGCCGGAAGCCACGCCCGCGCAAGTGCTCGCTTTTCTGATGGAAGAGCACAACCTGAAGCAAACGAATTTGGCGGAAGAGTTAGGCGGGCAAAGCATCGTCTCCTCCATCCTAAATGGCAAGCGCGAACTCAATACGCGCCAAGTGAAAGCACTGGCGGTACGCTTCAAGGTTTCACCCGCCGTTTTTCTGTGATGAGTGCAACCTCCAAAAAGGCGTCGTTAATAATCCTTGGAGACAGACAAGGAAGACACTGGTTGACTAGCCATTCTCGGGAAATCGGGAATCCAGTATCTTTGTTTAACTGCGTTCCCGCTTGGCTGTAAGCCAGTTTATCCTGAGCTTGCCGAAGGGCGGCAACGACAAATTTTTATTTAGGAATATCTGATGATCGAAAGTTCGCTTCCCGAAATCCAAAGCGTGTCCGTTGCCATCCGCGATGCCGTTGCCCCTGTTTTTTTGTTAACGGGTGTTGGTTCCATCCTCTCTGTGCTGGTGAACCGACTGGGTCGAGCGATCGACCGCGCTCGTGTACTTCACACGATGAATGAAGAGCAGCGTGCAAAGCATGTGGATGAGTTCGAGATCATTGTGCGGCGCACTGCTTGGATACGCAGGTCTATCGGGCTGATCACGCTGGCGGCATTGAGTGTGTGTACGTCTATCGCATCGCTCTTCGTCGAGGTGAAGATGGGGTTGAATATGCCTGACATCGTGGCCGGTACGTTCTTCGCAGCCATGCTCTTTCTCATTCTTGGGTTGCTCTGCTTCTTGAGAGAGATCGCTTTGGCCTCAAGAGAGTTGAGCTTTTTGAATAAGTTGGATTAGTCCTTCCTGAGTTCAGGTTCAAACAATACGAATCCCGCATACTGTTTCATCGCACGTCTTTTCTCTGGCGGCATCAGCAGTCCCAACACGAGTGTGATGAGCCTGATGTGCCACGGGAATGGTGCAGGTCGATGCAGACCTTGTGCTTCTTCCGCAAAATATTTGATCTCTTTCGGCTGCCACCCTGCTGTGGCGAAGAAGCCGAAATAATCCTTGGGCTCGAAGAGGAAGGGCGCGTTCTTCATCGCGCGGCTCATGCCGCTGCGTCTGCGGTATTCGTATGACGCGGGTGAGAAATAGTCGACGATCCAGTATTGCATCTCCGCTCTGGCGCGCAGGTCTGCGCCGAGTGCGGCCACTGCTTCTTCTGGAAGGTAGGGGGTGACGGCTTCTGTCAGCACCAGCACTTTGCCGGAGCGGTTCGCCACTTCATCCAACAGTTGCCGCCGTGCGTGTTGGTCTGCAAGATCGAGTGCGATCCTTTCAAGCTGGCAGCGTGGTTTTTCCTGTGCGAGCTGGGTGCGCTTCCATTCGATGATGGTTGGGTGATCGACTTCGATCCAGCGCAACGTTTCTGGCAACGCCATGCGGTAAGGACGAGTGTCCAGCCCTGCCCCCAGATTCAAGATGGTGTCGACGCCTTGAGTGATGGCCTGCTGGATGAGTGCATCGATGATGCAGGTGCGGATGATGACGGTCCACCCGCCCATCATGGCTTGGGGCGGCAGGCTGGCGAGGATCGCCCTGCCGCGTTCGCCCGCCAACTTGTCTGCGAGTGGATCACGGAACAGGGCATCTGACCGTTCGCTTTCGATGGCACGATAGGCTGCTGCCATGAAGGCGGTGTCGGGGACGTTTTGGATGGTGGTGTCTGTCATATCGAGTTCCTGCGTGCTAATTTTCGAGAGGCTGTTTTTCGCTCACTCCAATATCTCATACGGCTCCAAAGTCACCGATTCAACACGTTCTCCGAGCATGATGACTTCACCTTCCCTTCTGCTGTTGCCCGTTTCGGTGAATTCGAAACGATAAGTGCGACGCAATATGCGGCGACCCGATGCATCGCGATCCAGCGCGAGGCGGGTGCTGGCGACGGTGTCATCTAGAAATTGAAGTTCAGCCCTGTTGCAGGCTTGCTTTCCCGCCGCGCGGGCAATTTCGAGGATGCGAATGCTGTGTAGCCAAAACCAACCGACCAGACCCAATACAGCGAGTACCAAGATGCTTGCAAAGTCCACGATGATTCCTGTTTCGAAAATAGATAAAGGGGGCGTAGCTTAACAACTATCGGTGAGGCGCTCTGCCTGAATCCATCCTTCTCCTTTTGCGTCATGCTCATTCACCCACTGTTTCAAGCACCATCACTGTTAGACTCCTGCGCTTATGGACATCACCAAGATTTCCTATCAGCTGGAACATTCTGGCTACATCGTTCTGGCTAAACCGCTGGTCGCGGAACTGTTAGCCGATTTATTCACGCGTTGCCACGATGACGACTCCTCTCGCTTTCATGCCGCCCAAGTAGGGCGTGGTGCGGCCAAACAGCGCAGTGCCATTCGCGGCGATGTGATCGATTGGCTAGACACTTCGAATAACGTCGATCAAGCCTATCTGGCCTGCATGGAAACGTTGCGCTTGGGATTGAATGAGTCGTTGTTCTTGGGCTTGTTCGACTACGAGTGCCATTACGCGATCTACGGCAAAGGCGATGGTTACGCGAAACATTCTGATGTGTTGCAAGGACAGAAAAATCGCATCCTCACCACCGTGCTGTATCTGAACGAAGATTGGCATACGCGCGATGGCGGTGAGTTGGTGGTGTTCGAGTCCACCGGCAAATCCATCGTGACAACGGTGAACCCGACCTTTGGGACGATGATTATTTTCTTGAGCGAATCCTTCCCGCATGAGGTCTTACTCTCTCACGCCACACGGCGCAGCATTGCAGGGTGGTTTCGCGTGAGTGGCAGTTGATTCGGTAGGGTTTCTCAACCCCATTTTCAGTAAACGAATCGCTAACGCTCGTTACAATACGTGCATCGATTTCAATTTCATTCCTGCTCAATATCGCCATGAAAAACCAAACCACCAACAGCGTGTTCCGTAAGGACTACACCCCTCCCGCCTACCTTGTTGAGCAAGTTGAACTCGGCTTTGATTTGGATGCGGACAACACGCTTGTCAATGCACGCTTGGTGATGAAACGCAATCCGCTGCGTGCGGCGACACCGCTGCAATTGCTTGGTGAGCAATTAGAGTTAGTTGCGCTGCGCATGAATGGCAGCACACTCAAGGAACGCACCGATTACACCGTGACAGACGGTACGCTGACGCTACTGAATGCTCCTGATGCGGTGGAACTTGAGATCGTGACGCGCATCCACCCTGAAAAAAACACTTCGTTGATGGGCGTGTATGTGTCTAACGGAAATTTTTTCAGTCAATGCGAAGCGCAAGGGTTTCGCAAAATTACTTACTTCCCTGACCGCCCCGATGTGATGGCGCCCTACACAGTGATGCTGCGCGGAGACAAAGCTAAATATCCGGTCATGTTGAGCAATGGAAATTTGATTGAGCAAGGTGATTTTGGAGATGGACGCCATTACGCAAAGTGGCAAGATCCATTCAACAAACCTTCCTATTTGTTCGCGCTGGTGGCCGGCAATCTAGTGTGCCAAGAAGAACGTTTTAAGCTGCAATCTGGACGCAAAGCGCTGCTGCAAGTTTGGGTAGAACCTGGCAATCTGGATAAGACCGACCACGCCATGCAGTCATTGAAAAAAAGCATCCGCTGGGATGAGCAACGCTTTGGTCTTGAGCTGGATTTAGAGCGTTTCA
>JAVHQJ010000015.1:0-1113 GCA_036171075.1 Sideroxydans sp.
GTAAGCCTCAAAACAAAGCTTGTCCAGAAAACAATACCCGTCTACCCAGCTTAACAGCGCCTTGGCCCCAAACTCGGCGTCCCGCCCGGCCTTCCCGCGGACTATCGGCCGGATGTGCGGCATATGCAGGCTCACGATGCGGCCCTTCACGCTCCGCGCCTTTGTCAGCCATAACTCCAGCTGCTGGGCATAGATGCGCTTCACCGTCTCCAGACGCGTCTTCAGAAATTCCCGCTCGCGCGCCTTGAGCTCGCCGGCGTATCCCGCAAGCAGCGCTTCCAGTTGCCCGACATTGCGCCGCAGATACCGGAGCAGTTTCGCCCGCATCAGGTTTATCTCGCGCTTCGTCTTACGCCGCCGCTTCTGGAACCCCAGGTACGCCTTCTGCGCCTTGCGGCAGTACGTCCGCGCTTTCTCTTTCACACCGGCGCGCTTTTCCACAAGCTTTATCACTTTCACCACCCACTGCCGGCACTTGTTCAAAAGACCCGCGTCAGTCGGGAAGGTTATATCCGAAGGGAACACCGTCGCGTCCAGCAGATGCTCGCCGGGCTTTATCGCCCCGCCGGCTTTCAGCTCGACCAGGACCTCCCACTCAAACTTCTCAAAAAACTCCGCGCCCAGCCGCCGCCGCATCTTCGACAGCAGGCTCGGGTTGATCGCGCCGCCGGTGCGGAACACCTCTTCACCGCAGAACGCCTGCACGTAGAGGTTCTCCAGATACTCAAGAACCACGCGCTCGTCGGAATACTTCTCCGCATGTTTCACTATCAGCAGCCCGCAGATCAGCCGGCTGTCTTTGGCCGGGCGGCCCATGCCCTCGGAGAAATATTTGCGGTAGATCTCTTCAAGCCGTTCCCAGGGAACGAGGCCGGCGAGTTTGAGCCAGCGGTTGTCGGCGCTCAAGCCGCCGCCGAGCGGGAACAGCTCGGGGAACAGAGGGATGGTCTTGCGGTCTTTGGGACGATACATGGGCGCTCCGGGTTTGTAAACTGCACGGTTTTTAGGGCCTCACCGGCAAATTCCGTGCAGTTATTGCTCTCGACTACGCCTATATTCTCTCATTTTCACGACGTGATTTCAAAGAACAAAATACTTTTTCAGCGGCCCCTA
>JAVHQJ010000016.1:0-1113 GCA_036171075.1 Sideroxydans sp.
TGGTGCCGACCGGTGCGTCGTTCACCGAGGTCACATCCAGCGTCATGGTCTTCGCAACTTGGTCGGTGTTGATGCCGCCGTTCGCCATGCCGCCGTCGTCCTGAACCTGGAAGGTAAAGTTGGCGTAACCATTACCGTTGGCATTGGCGACCGGTGTCAGTTGCAACAGGCCTGCGGCGATGTCGGCAACAGAAACTATTTGACCGCTGGTGACCGCTGTTCCATTCAGCATCAGGCTGCCAGCAGCAGGCAGGTTGCCGATGATGACATTGGCAAAGTTATTCGCACCAGAGGTAGACGCTGCGTCGATTGAATCGCTGTAACCGAAGTCAGCCAGCTGGAACACGTAAGGCGTGTCTTCCAATGTAGCGACGGTGGTACTTGTGCCGACCGGTGCGTCGTTCACCGAGGTCACATCCAGCGTCATCGTCTTAGCGATCTGATCTGTGTTGATGCCGCCGTTAGCGACACCGCCATCGTCCTGCACCTGGAAGGTGAAATTCGCATAAGCATTGCCGTTGGCATTGGCGACCGGTGCCAGTTGCAGCAGGCCTGCGGCAATATCAGCCACCGCAACGCTCTGACCGGAAACTACCGCTACGCCGTTCAGCAGCAAACTGCCAGCAGCAGGCAGGTTGCCGATAATGACAGCGGCGAAGTTATTCGCTCCTGCTGTTGACGCTGCATCGATTGCATCGCTGTAGCCGAAGTCGGTCAGCTGGAACACGTAAGGTGTGTCTTCCAGCGTGGTGACGGTGGTGCTGGTTCCGACCGGTGCGTCGTTCACTGAGGTCACATCCAGCGTCATGGTGCGGGCTGTTTGATCAGTGTTGATGCCGCCGTTAGCGACACCTCCATCGTCCTGCACCTGGAAGGTGAAGTTCGCATAAGCAGTGCCATTCGCGTTGGCGACCGGTACGAAGACAAGCAGACCGCTTGCAACGTCAGCCACCGCAACGCTCTGCCCTGCCACCACTGCCACGCCGTTGTTGGTCAGTGTTCCAGCTTGCGGCAGGTTGCTGATGGTCACGGCGCTGAAGTTGTTCGCTCCAGCGATGGAACCCGCATCGTTCGCATCGCTAAAGCCGAAGTCGCTCACCTGGAACACGTAAG
>JAVHQJ010000017.1:0-1108 GCA_036171075.1 Sideroxydans sp.
TTCAGAACTCCTGACCTCGTTCAACAAAAATAGATGTTTTAGAGCATAATATCGCAAAAAGAAATAGTAGTAATTTTATGCCATGCAACTACTATTACCTATGTTCCCAAAGGAGGCCAAGTTAATAAGCGACAAACTTGGGGTTTATGAGCATGACGGCCTTATCCAATACATTGTTAATGGATTACCAGTGTATTGCCATCCAAAAGAAGATCACCATGCCTTTCGTTTCATTACGAGTAATTTCATACATCAGGGCTTATGCCGTAAGGTTGACGTTGAACGAGCATTTGGTGTAAGTGAGGATACCGTTGGACGTGCCTATAAGAAATTTATAGAGAAGGGCGAGGCCGGATTTTTCGGGGATGATGCCCGAAAAGGAACCGCCCACAAGATCACAGGCCAGTGTAGACTAAGGATACAATCCAAACTTGACAAAGGACAAAGTAACAATAGCATAGCCAAAGAAGAAGGCATAAGAGAATCGGCCATTCGCTATGGTATCAAGCAGGGCTATTTAAAAAAAAGAGTTGTTTAGGGCCCACGCTTTCGGTGCAAGGTACAACCCTCAACGTAAGAAATGATGTAGACAGTTCTGCCTCCTTGGGTATGGCCACTACACGTGTAGAAGAACGCGTGGCGTGTTCCCTGGGGAAAGGCACACCGGCTGCTGTTAAGTTCGAAGAGAGTCAGGCCTTATGTGGTGCAGGGGTTCTGTTTTTATTGCCAGCCTTATTGGCCCATGGTTTACTAAAGACCAAAGAAGTATACCAGTGGTCATCCAAGGTGTTTTACAGTCTTGAGTCTATCGTGCTCACACTGGCATTTATGGCCCTGGCCCGCATTAAAAACCCCGAACAGCTCAAACAATGCAAACCCGGGGAGTTAGGTCGTATTATCGGGTTGGACAGGGTTCCGGAAGTAAAATGTTTGCGAGAGAAGATCCAACTGCTCACAGCACAAAATCATGCTTCCCAGCTCAACAACCTTCTGGTGGATCATTGGTATAGTGGCCAGGGGAAAGAAGATGCTGATTTTCTTTATATCGATGGGCATGTGCGCATATACTATGGCTACAAAGCCAATCTTCCGGTAAAATTTGTTTCAC
>JAVHQJ010000018.1:0-1107 GCA_036171075.1 Sideroxydans sp.
AACCTCGCCGCGCTCGCATCGCCGCAAAGAAACCGTGGTCTGACCCCTATTACGCACGTAGAGTTGAGGGGCTGCGCGCTTTTGCGCAGTCCCTCTTGACTGACAGGTTATGTTTCATTTGCCGACGACATAGAACGCTCGCCAGTTCTTGGGAAACTTCTTTTCATTCCAAGCAGTGCGGAACTTGTCTTCTCCCCAAAAATCGCCCTTCACGTAAAAGACTGCATAGAACAGGTTGTAGTCACTATCTCCCGTGTAGCCTTTTACGTCATCAGAAATTTGTGCGATGGTGGCCTTTAATTTGGTTTCGCTATCGGCATACTTGTACTCGACAGCGGCAGATAGTTCAGGAAGCAAGATGTCCGGTTTGTACTCCTGAGCAGTCTTGATGAAATTTGATTTTGGAGATTTTGCTGACGGGAATATGGCTTCCAAAACGTTCCGAACCGACTTGTAAACTTCCGGTTCCGATGTCGGGCAATTTCCTGCCTTGTGAATTATGGTGGCTGTGTTGCGCAGGATAGTTTCGAGATATTGAATACCAGATAGCTTCAGATAGCGAGACTCGTCACCCAGCACATTGAGAGGCGCAAGAAACTGTCTTAGGTCAGCAAGGAAAACGTTGTATGGCTCGCCGGACCAATAGTGGTCAATGTCATACTTTGATGCAGCTCCGTGGGCATCAAAGGATTCGCCGAATTTTTGATAGAACTGGCTCAGGTAAGCGTGGAGTCCAGAAGAATCCAACAAACAAACCGTGGTCAGGAAGAGTGAGAGGGCAAGACTCTCAAACGGTTTTACTAATTCGTCGTCTTTCTCGATAAGCCAATCTGGTGGGCCATCGGGGCGACCTTTTGCTTCCCACTCAGCCCAGTCGAGCTGGTGTAAAGCAAGGTCGTGTTCAAGCTTTTCAGCTTCAGTAAGAAGTTCTCTGAGCCTAGCTGTGATCGGATCGGGCTTCATTGGGTGTATGTGGATGAAACATAACGTCAAAGCTCAGGGGCGCTGCGCGGCTTTATCATAACTCCTGAACCAGCATCTGCGTCGTTACCTACTAAGACTGTTTGCGAATATGCTTTGGTGCCTGGTCGAACATCTTGGAACTTC
>JAVHQJ010000019.1:0-1105 GCA_036171075.1 Sideroxydans sp.
CCATCATCAATTTCAATTGTGACTTGCATATCGCACCCTTCACTATGCGCCTTCAATAAAGAACCCTCGTCAGGCCGGTGAAGGTGTCCGGCTTTTCATCCGCTAAAACTAAGCGTGGGTAAACCCGGTCACGCGGCCAGTCTTTCAAGCGGCTTGATATTCTGGCATGGTAGCTGTTCAGCTTGCCATAAGTCCCACTGCGTTTGCATACCAAGCCAAACATCAGGGGATATATTCAGCCATGCCGCAAGCCGCAAGGCCATTCCCGCCGTCACCCCGGCCTTGCCGTTAAGCACTTTAGAAAGCGTGACACGGGATACCTGCAATGCCTTTGCTGCGCTCGTGACTGTCATTTCCTCCGGTATCCATTCCCGTAAGACTTCGCCGGGGTGCGGGGGGTTGTGCATTCTGCTCATAGCTCTCTATCGCCCCAAAGCAAGACTTGCAATAAATCCTGAACGTGTCTCGCCTGCGGCGCGGGCTTGTGCATCCAAGCGGTGCAGGATGCGGCGGGGCAGGCTGATATTCACGCGCTCCAGCTTGTCATCCAGCATGGCGGGGTCAATCTTTACCACGCCCCACATCCAGCCGTCATATTCGGTGTGTGCCTTGCGCAGTGCTTCAATAGTGGAAGGTTTGGGGATGGTCTGCCCTGCATCAAGGGCAGTTTCAATCCATCCTGTGATTGCTTCCTCGGTCTGAATAAACGCCTCTTCAAGCGTGTCACCAGCCGAAAAACATCCAGACAGGTCAGGCACTACCACACCGAAAGCCTCGGTATCAGTTCCCGGCTCAATTGCTACTGGATAATACATTTTTCACCTCTCATATCCCGGCCTGTTGCCGGATTGCTTTCACTAATCCCCGCCCTAAATCCTTTTTCGGGTGTGGAACAACCACAATGCCGGGGCGGGTGGGGTGCGTGAATATATGGTGCGAACCATTTACCCGGTCAAGTTTCCAGTCGGCCTTTTTCAGCTCTCGGATTAGGTCTGCGCTATTCGTGGTGTGTATCATACACATTGATTGATATTCTGTAAAGTTGTTAGGCGTTGGATACAACCCGCAAACCTGCTTGCACTGGCACAAACTCAATTCCGGCCTG
>JAVHQJ010000020.1:0-1102 GCA_036171075.1 Sideroxydans sp.
GATAGCGTGCCGGTTCGACCCCGGCTCCGGGCACCACCTTAAAGCAGCAAGCTGTTTGAGACCGCTCCAGACTCGCTGGCGACAAAGCTGGTCATACCCACAAACGTTGGCCTTGGGTGATTTTGGCTACGACTTCCTGCTGGAATTCTGGCGGACCATACACCAAAGTCTGTTGCTCGCGCTGCAACTTGCCGTCGGCGGCGTCTTGCTCCAAATACACCAATGGACGACCTTGCCGTTCGGCAAATTGCTTGAGCCAGTTCAGTGCTCGGGGCGGGATGCGCCTGCCGACTGGCACTGCCAAATCGACCGGTAAACCACGCCAGCGAAACTTGTTGAACAGCACCACCACATTGGCATCGCACGGCTTCATCCAGTCCGGCAAGGGACTACTAGCGATAATCCAACCGCAATTGAAATTGTCACACGGGTCCGGCGGGCGATTGGCGTAATCGTCGCAGCCCTTCCCTGTACTGTGCGGGCAAGGGCAACCGGGATAGACATCGGCACCCCGTATGTTCATTTGCACCCAACCGTCACAACAGGCGGTGCAAGGCTGGCATTGACGGGGACGCTGCTCACGCATGTCCAAGGTCCGCGCTAGCTGCCTGTGGGAGCGGTCCTGGCCGCGCTAGCCGGTGCGCGCCTGCGGGATCGGACTGAAGCTCCGCCAACCGCACCCCAGCCGCCGCATCCCATACGCCGCGCCCAGTCCCGACAACATCGCCATCCCCCACTCGGTCAGGGTCGGTATCGGTTGTGCAGCGCTCGCAGGCGCCCCCACACCCAACCCGCCCGGGTCTTGGATTGTGCCCGTCAACGGGTTGACATCGCCGCTCCAGACTCGGGTATTGCCCGGCGGCGAAGTTCAATTTAACGATCTCCAGGAGTCTGTCGGACTTAAAGGAAATCGGCTGCAAAACTGTCTGGACGGCCCATATTCCGCCGCTTTCTTGGGCAATAGAATGGCTATTGCCCGGCGAAATCGTCGAAATCTGTCCTCGTTCAGACAATTTTTCGCTTCGATTCTTCAAGTCCGACAGGCTCCTGGCGTTGCCACGTCGTCACCCCACCCACCGCACCACGTCGGCCATCGGTTGCC
>JAVHQJ010000021.1:0-5145 GCA_036171075.1 Sideroxydans sp.
GGGCGGTTATCGAAGCTGCGCGTTAGCTTGCGTGCGGAGAGGGTGATTTCAGGGGTGGTATTAGGCAAAGTGCAAAGACTGTCGTGGTTGTGGGTTGAGCTAAATATAACCTAATCGCGGCTTCATCATCAAAAAAACGCGCAGGTAGAAGTCGAAGTATTTACGCCAGTGGTGACTAAGCAATGTAAAGACGTTGGGGGAGAAAACGCCTCGGTTGCCTCGCCCCATAAACTAGGGAAGCACTGATTCCTTCATTACCACTAAATCAATCGCTCTTGAACAGGCATCGCATTCATCCGCACTCGCGCAAACTTCAATAGATCCACCATTCCTGCTGCCTTGTCGCGCCATTCATAGAACTGCGTTTCGCCCAGTAGTACGTAATGCCACGCCTTATCCATTCTGTCTTTCTCTTGCAGCGTATTCACCCGTTCGCACCAAGCGGCTGCCGATTTTAATTTGCGTTGCACGTTGGTGGTGCGCACATCTTTCTGCGCTTTGGTTTCCACCAGAAAAATCTCCGTTTCTGTTTTTACCAAAAAGTCTGGTGAATACATGGCAGGCAGTCCATCGTCCTTGAGATAACGCAGGCGACAGAAGCTGTGTTTGGTTTCGCTGATTTTGCAAAATGCCTGCACCAGCGCATCTTTTTGCGCCCATTCCATAAAGGCTTTTTCCAATCCGCCGTTACGCGATGGAAAAGGTTGCCGCTCGTAAATACACTTGCGTGTGGGAATAGAAAATTCATCGCGCATTGGTAATTTTTCGACTTCCGACAAATACCGTTGCGCCACTTCAAAGCCGCTGATTTGTTCCGACTCTTCCGCGCGCAAAATCGCTTCGGCGAACACGCGGATGATGTGTTGCAGTAGCGGGTCTAGCAGCAACAAACGCCAGTTTTCATCCACCAGTGGATTGAATGGCTCGCCGAATAAATGCTTGCGGATATAGTCATCCAGAGCTTGCACCAAACTCACCGTATGAATTTGCAGATAGGGGAATTTATTGACACCGCCGCCGCTTTTACCCGTCAGCGGCTGATTCAACACTTGCGACAAGCGCGCTGTCATGCGGCTTAGATACTCGTTGTAACCCGTCGCCGTCATCACGCCGCCTTGCACACGGTAGTCGCCAAAGCGCGTGCCGGATTGCACATCGTGCGAGGCGAACACATCGCCTTTGCCCAGCATGTCTTTGAGCTGTTGCTGCGTGTAGCTGCTGAATTTTGCGATGCCTTCCACCGCCACATTCAGTACACTCAACTCCTCGTCGTCCTCGCTCAAAATAAACGGAATAGCAAAATCGTATTCCTGATAACCCTCGACCAAGCCCACCGAAATTAAATCGCCGATGCTGCTGCCTTCGCCTTCACCGCCGTCTATTCCAACCAAGCCCTCCTGCATCAGCTCGTCGTAGAACGATTGAAACGCGGGATGCTCGATTACCGACAGCACATCTATCATGCTGTTCGGCTCTTGCCCGTTTTGGATGCGGGCGCGGTTTTCTTCTTTGATGTCGCTGTATTCATGGTCGCGCCACATCAAGCGCAAGCCGCGCCCGATGGTTTGCTCCAGCAGAATCTGCGCGCCCGTGGTGCGTAGAGGCACGATGACGCAAATGTTGGACACGTCGAAACCCTCGCGCAACATCAACACGCTGACCAGCACACGCGGCGTTTGATGCTTGTCCACATCGAACAATCGCTCGCGCACTTTTGCCCATTCGTCAGGTGTGAGTTCGCCTTTTTTACTGCTGTCGATTGCCATCACCTCATCGGCGTGCAGCCCTTCATCCATCAGAAACTGCGCGACCAGCGGCGACACGGTGGTGTCCTCGCACACCACCATCATTTTCGGATAACGCTGCGGCGCGATACGCGCAAAATCCGCTTCCAGTTTTTTCAGCTTGGACAGCCCAGCGCGCAGCATCACACGCTGACCTTCTGCCAACATCGGATTGCCTTCTGCATCGCGCTCAGCCTTGAACTCCAGCGGCAGCGCGCCTATCTCTTTGCGCTTGTCCAGCACCAGCGATTTCACCCGCCCCTGACGCATCGCCGCCTTCAAATCAAAGTCCACCGCGATATGCGGAAAATACGCCTTGCGGGTTTTTACACCCGTGCCGATCTGGTTATACGGCGTGGCGGAAAAGTCCAACTGCAAAAAGCGCACGCCTTTTTTCTCGGCAATTCGGCTCAAACTTTTCTGCCATTCGACTTCGGTTTGCGCGCCTTCTTTTTTCAGTTCGTGAATGTGGTGCGCCTCATCATTCACCACCATCAAGTCGGGCAAGTCAGCGAGAAAATCTAACACGCTGCCACGCGCATAGCGTCTATCCAATACATCTAGCGCGTTGCCAGTTGCGCGCCCCGGAGTCAATGGCAATAAGGCATTCAATACTTTGATTGGGTCGATGTCCGCACCCGGTGTTTCGATGGCATTTTCCTCGTTCAGCTCTTCGCCCGCTTCTGCTAGCAAGTGCCAATTGGTGACGGCAATCAAACCGCCGCTGGTCGCTTGGCTGCCGATATTCTCTTTGTTGCACACATTGGTTTGCACAAAACGGAACACCGTGTCGCGGTGCATTTCGGGGATGAACAAGTCGGCATATTGGGTGATGTCGGAAGTCGCGAAATCACGCTCGCCGTTTTTCAGCTTGCCGCTAAACGCATCCAGCAAACGGTCGTACACAATCAAACCTGGCGCGACCAGCAGAAAGTTCTTGGTAAAGCGTTTGTCATTAGGCTCGGCGAGTTTGTTCAACAACTGCCACACCAGCAAGGCTTGCAGCACCCACGTCTTGCCCGTGCCCGTCGCCATTTTCAAACAGTATTTCGGGTGGCGATGTTTGGCCTGATCGACTTCCAGTAAGCGACCACCTTCCAGTAAATCTTCCGCTGCGACTTGCTCATACAGCCCGCGCAAACTGGTGACCCCCAACACCTCATGCGCATAAATCACATTCAGAATGGCCTGCCGCTGCCCTGTGTGAAAATTGAAACTGCGCATCGCACAATAATCAGCTTGAAACCACCACTTCAACAACTCCGCCGTGGTGGGTGTGACTAAATCGAGTAAGTCGGCAACGCCGTCTTCAAGACCGATACACACGGCGTTGGTTTTGGTGGTCAGTCCGGCGGCAAGTACAAGTTTAGACATGGTGGATACCCGATAAAAAGTTTGAGTTAGCGTTGGTGATAGAATCCGGCGCATGAAACCACCGCGCACATCTTGGGGGGATTTTGCTGACGTACTGATACATGCCAGTGAATCCAGCGTGAAACAGCATCCGCACTATTGGGCGGCAAAAACGGGTGATGCTGTTGCTGCGGAATGTCTGGTGCGCGATACGCTTAGCTTGTCGCAAACAGGTGCGCTTGCCGCGTTGCTGGCTGCACACAAGCCCATTTTGGTGAGTGCCCATGCTTATGAGCAAAACGGGGTAAATGCCATTCCCGAAGTGTTTGCCGATGAACTCGCGCAACGGTTGAATTGGGATGTGGACGGCGGCGTAGTTCAGGTGAATGTTGTTTCGCACACCGGCGCGGATGGTTTTTCGCGCTTGGCGCGGCAAGCACAATTCGATGGTGCGATTCAGTTGGGAAGAGAGTACGTCATGGTCGATGACTTTATCGGTATGGGCGGCACGCTTGCCAATCTGCGCGGACATATTGAAACGCATGGCGGCAAGGTGCTGGCTGCCGTGGCATTGACAGGTAAGCCGCATTCCGCCAAATTGCGCCTGACGCAAAACACGCTTGATGAATTGAGGTGTAAACATGGAACAGAAATTGAACATTGGTGGCAAGAGCGATTCGGTCACGCCTTCGACGCGCTTACTGAATCAGAAGCTCGGTACCTTGTCCGCACCCCGAATGCTGCAACCATCCGAAATCGCATTATTGCGGCAGAGCAAACAGGAAATAGCCCGCAAAGTGGCACATAAATAATTTTTTGTAGGTCGGATTTCAATCCGACACGTCGGGATAAATCCCGACCTACTTTTGCGGTGGTACTCATGCCACCTCCTGCATCACTTCAGACTCAAAGCCAAACACATCCACCGCCCGCACACAGACGCGGCGCGCCCCCGTCAGCGCAGGTACACTCAACACCGCGCGGGTCACGCAGCGCAAGGCATCTTCGTCGTTGGCGGTGTTGCCGCGATAGTCCTGCCACACCGAGCGAAACGTCACGCCGTCGTAAGCGGGGTCAACCGCCCAATACTCAATCAACGCCAGCGGTTCGTGGTTAATCACCTGCTGCAACTTGATGCGATTCGCCTCATCCAGATTGATGGCATCGGGCGACAGCAACACATAGTTGTCTAGCTCTATGGTCAGGGTTTCAAATCCCCCCGCTTCGCCACCCCCCTTTTTCAAAGTGGGGTTGTGGGAGTCATCCAAAGCGTGTTGAGCCAATTGAGCCTCTACCCCACTTTGTAAAAGGGGGGCAAGGGGGGATTTGCGTGTCACAGGTTTCACCGTCAGATATTGCAGCGTGGAAAAGCGTATCTCTTTGCGCAATTTTTCCAGCGCGCCTTTCTTTTTCAACCTATCCAGCAGGTCGGGGGGGATCACCAACACCTCCAGTTGCCCATCGTTCAATGCTTGCAAATCATGGCCGATGGCAGGGTCGAAATTCCAGCCCAACACCAGCACCTTGTCCCAACCGCCCAGCAAAGTGTCGCGCAAGGCGATGGCTTTTTTCAGCGTCGCCAGCCCCGTCATCTTGGCGGGCGAATCCACCAACACCAGCGTTTTGCCTTCCGGAATGCGCCCCAGATTGCGATTCGGATTGTCTTCCGCCGCCAACGGCAACGCGCCGTAAAGCTGCAACACAATCTGCGACAAATCGCCCACTTTGAACTTACGCCCCAGCGTGGTCTTGGCACTTTCCACTTGGTAATCGCCGATGGCTTGATACAAAAACGGCTGCGCGTTTTGGTCGATGAGACGCTTGCGCATCACCATGCAAGCGGGCTTGCCAAGGTCGGTGGTAATCCAGCGACGACCCAGTTTTTCGGCTACGGCAGCGGTCGTGCCAGAGCCGCCGAAGAAATCGGCGATGATGCCGTTCACGTTTGAGGAAGCCTGAATAATTCTTTCAAGCAATGACTCTGGTTTTTCAGTGTTGTAGCCAGTGT
>JAVHQJ010000022.1:0-5142 GCA_036171075.1 Sideroxydans sp.
CTCAAGCGCGGCTTGTTCGGCTTCCAGTCGGATGAGTTCTTGTTCTTCTGGGAGGTTCATTTTTATTAGGTAACACAGCCAAAGCGGCGCTTATCTATATTTGGCTGTATATGGTTTCTTTGGGGTTAGTGCCTCCAGGCAGATACAACTTTTTATAATCGTATTCTGTGAATTTGTTCTCCTTTTTCCAACTGACAAACTGGTCATAAGGAAACGGGATACGAGGTGATCTACCGCCTAAGCTTATTAAGGGTACTTGAGGTTCTACTTTCCGCATATAGGCTATCGCCTCATCCTCTGAATCAAAGCAATCCACTCTGTTTGGTGGATATCTTGAAACATTGCTATAAGTAACCACACACCATTTATGATTTTCAGGAGCTACTTCGTGATGTATCGTTGTTGCCCTAACATCGTTATTTATATCCACCGTACATTTACTTACATGTAGAACATACAATCTATCGTCATGGTAAATTTCACCATTAAATTCATTTTCATTCATGGTGCCAGCCCCCTTATTTAGAATGGCTATGTCATCGTTAGTTGTTGAACTCAACTTATAAATCCCTTCCCCCTGCAAGGGAGAAGGAATCTACTTTTATAATTTACTATTAAAATTCAATATGTTAATAAATTTTTCATTGCAGTGATGCAGGATGTATCAACCACCAATTAACTGTGACATAGCCTTTAGAATCGAAAAGTCCCCCAATCAATCCAGCCCAAACGCATCAGAAATAATCTCGGGTGTATCGCCCAATCGTACCGCACCCAGCAAGCCGACTGCTTCGCTGCTAATCATGGTTTCGAGGAAACGTAGGGTAGTGTTCTGGCCAAGTTCCTGCATGGGTGCAATCAGCGCCTGATTTTTTCCGCTCATATAGACCCACTTCACGGCACGGCTCACGCCGACAAAACAAAGGTGTCCGATACGTTCACTCATCTTACCTTGGAATGAGGATTGATTGAGGCGGGGCAGGAAGACGCTATCGAAGGTCAATCCTTTGGCCTGGTGATAGGTCATCAGCTTGGGCAGTGAATTGGAGAAATCTATTGGCGCACCCATTTTTTGAACTTCTACATCTATGCCTGCCTCCGTAAACCCCTTGGCAAACCCGTGAACCTGGCGCTGCTGGGGAAACAGGACGGCAATCGAATCGCCGTAACTCAGGCGCAGTCTGACCATTTCGACCATGTGCACCATCTCATCGGTAGAGTTGTCCGCCACATAGAACAAAGGGCGTGAGCGATCCATCTCAACATTGGATGCCTGGCGCATGAACTCCTGCCGTCTCGACTCGTCCGGGATGAATTGTGCGGCCAGCTCCGTCACCATCGGGTTGCAGCGGAAAGCGGCCAGCAGCGCCGTGTTGTGGTGCGAAAGCCCTAGCCGTTTTAGCGCCTCCGGTTCCGACATTCGGTCATCGTAGAGCTGCTGTTTGCCATCCATGCAAACCGTGATGTGTCGGGCAATCCGCTTCAGTATCTCAATTGCCCCAACGTCCATATCCTGCGCTTCGTCTATCAGAACATAGTCTAAAATCGGCGTAGGGAGTTTTCCACTATCAATCGCGTGATATACACCGGCACGGATGGCCTCGAAATCCGGCATACGATCCTGTCTAGGCAGTCTTTCATTTATGTGCGTTTTGTAGGTATCAACGCACCACTTATCGAAAGTCAGGATGCACTCATCCGGCACTTCCAGCATATCGTTGCCAGCCCGGATAAACTCCTTCAGTGTGTTGGTATAGACAAACAGCCTGACCGCATCGGGGTTTTTTCCGGCACGGTGAAACAACAGATTCAAGCGATGCAGCAGCACCAGCGTCTTGCCCGCCCCAGGGCCACCAACGATGGCCTTGTGGCTGCGGGTGTCCATCTGAACCGCATCCTGCTGGGGTGGTGTAAGACTTGAAAAGGGAATCAGCCAATGCATAGTTATTCTTTCGCTCCGCGTATATCAGGGAGTACACCATCAGAAACGGTCAACCCAGCTTCCCGACGTGTCCTGCGTATTTGTGCTGCGGCATCCTTGGCTTGATTGTCATCGGCAAGGTCGGCGGCAACAACAAACCAACCCAACTCCCAGTCATTGAGCGCATCCGGTTCGCCGTAAGAAGTGATGAGCTCCTTTGCCTTCACTTTCGTTTTCATATCAGCTTGTAGATGTTTCTGAATACGCAGTTTCAAGGTGTGGTGCGGTGGGGAATCTTCCAGTTGGATGGCGCGGTCGATAGCGCGAAGTGCCGCATCGTAGTGGCTCTGTTTTTCATGCAGCAGCGCCAGATTAAAGAATGGCCCGCCCCAGTCGCGGCTGGCATTGCCCGCCATTTCATAGTCCCGTATGGCGGCAGGCTGATTGCCGCGCGCTTCCTCATACATTGCCTGCCGGTTTAGCAGCCAAACCTGCGGACGGTTAGTCTTAAGCAACAGAGCACGCACCAGTCCAATCGCTTTGTCATGCTGCCCCAAATCGGCGCAAAGCTCTGCGATGCGCGGCATCAACTCTTCGAACTGACGAGGGTCGCTGCGATACTCTTCCTCCATACGGTCAATTTCTTCCTGCTTGTAATTAGGGTTCACCACATGGGAGAGCGGATTCTCGATGCTGGCCTGAAAAGGTACGGACTCAGGAAAATCAGCCAGCTTAAGTTCCAGTCTGAGCACCTGATTTTCGTCGTAGGAATACTCAAGGTGCAGCGGGCTGCCCTTACGAACCATAGATAAATCCCAATTACGGCGAAACAATGGGCGGCGTTCCTTGCCGGCAACCAGTTCCACCGATAACCGAAGCGGTTGATCGAAGGCATTCTCCGGCACGATCAGATTATCGTTGCAGCCAACAACTGGCAGCACCGCCCCCTGCGCCACCAATTTTAGGTCGCCCCCATTTCGGGTGAGCAGATAAATGTCGTCTTGCACTACAGGGGCAATAATGCCTCGCCCGCTGGTAGCCAAGGCCAAGCCATGAAGACAAGCGCCACGCGCCACCGCAAGCTGGGCATCCTTGCGATCTTCATATTGCAGCATACGCGCGCGCGGAAAGTAGACGCGCAACGCATCCATCACAAGAGGAATCAGCGAGCTGCCACCCACAGCCAGCACAAAGTCGATTTCGGCGGGTTCGATCTGGGCGCGCTCCAGCGCATCCGCAACAGGCGCAAAGATCGAATTCTCAAGCCGATATTCCGTGCTGCGCGCGAAAAGGTGTTTGGTATTCAAAAAAGGAGCAAGCACGTCGTCGAACTGCGCCGCAGTGAGAGTCGCTTTCGAGAGCGTTAAGGTACGATCACCCTGGCGCATCGAAACCTGTGCCGCTTGACGGGCAACAATATCCACACGCGGTGTTGAGTCCAGCTTTCCGAATTGCTGTAGCCGCCATATTTCGTTGCATATCTGAATCTTCAGCGCCTCGGCCACTGCGATCAGCGCTGGTGTAATCACTTTGGTCTTTTCCTGGAATGACAAATCAAACTCAGAAAGGCCGTTTTCCTTGCAGAGTTGCGGCACCAGCACCCGATGCAGAATGGCCAGATCAATATCGCCGCCCCCCAGCCGATGAAAGCGGGAAACCGAGCGGGTAGTGACCTGTACGGGCGTATCCGCCTTTGTGTGTGCCAGCCCAAACAAGGCGATGTCGCAAGTGCCGCCGCCGAAGTCGAAGACCAGCAGGTTCTTCTTGCCGGTTAGGAATTTCAGCAGACTGCGGTCATAGCGATAGGCATAGTCAATGAAGGCGGCTACCGGTTCATCCAGCAAGCGGCCACCGCTCACGTCAATGCCTGCGTTCTTGCAAGCGAGTGCCGTTTCGGCACGCTGGGCGGCCTGAAAAGAAGCCGGAACGGTGACGACCACATTGCCTTGAGCAGCCTCGCCGATCCCCTCGCGCCGCAGATAACCCAGTATGCGCGCCGCGATGTCGGTCGGGCTGCGATAGCCCTCCGGTGCATTGGAATAGGTACGTTTAGTGCCGATCTCATTCTTGCAATCGTGGAACAAATTCACATTGCGCTTGATACCCCTGTTTTCATCGGCCATCAATGCCCGCAAATCCTTTGCACCCTGACCGACGAACTCGCGCCCCTGATAAGTCGCCACTATCGAGGGCAACAATGTGCCGGTGAACTCACCGGCTATCGTGGGTTGCCGCAGCGACACGACCTCCGGCTCGGTGGGGGATGTTGCGCCTGCGGGCAAAGTTGTCCGGCACAGCGTCGAATTGGTCGTGCCTAGGTCGATGCCCCAAGCGACAATGGATTCATCCGGTAGCGCATGTTGCATATTGGCATGAACCGCAGTCATTCCGCGCCCCACAAGGCTCCCACGTTTCTCTGTCGTTGCAGCCAATCCTTGTGCAGCTAACTTGGCAGGTAGATTCTCGCGCTCATCCATTGTTGGTTTTTGCCTTGTGTTGTGCCAAGAGGTTGCCGATGTCGCTGCGGCCTATCATTTTCACGCCGGATTTTTCTGCCAGCTCCAGCGCGTTTGGGGTGAACGCACCGGTGGTAATCACCCACGCAGCGTGACACTTGTAATAGGCCATGCCGGAAAGCGCCTCTTGAACTGCCGCCACGCCGACGCTGCCAATATAACGTTTGGCTTGTACCGCGATGCGTCGCCCGTCTTTGCTCAAGATCAGGTCTGCACCGTAATCCCCCGAAGTGGGCGTAAGTTCGGCGGCGTAGCCTTGGGCGCGAAACAAACCGGCAAGAAATTCTTCAAATTCCACGCCGCTGAGCTGGTCAAGTTCTGCCGCTTGGGCTGCCCCAAACTGCCGTTGCCAGGCATCCTGTTCGCGTTGCTTCTTACTCAAAACTTTGTGCTGGTCTTTGGCGAATTGCAGCGTATTGCGCAAGTGATGCGCGTCCCTTTCTTCCTTTGTTGGCGGCACACTGGCCGGCACGGAAGGCGCAGGCTTTTTTGCGAATGCCCGCCACACCAGCCAGGCGATGCCAGCGAAAAACAGAATGAAGATAAGGTCTTTCATAATGGGTAATCAGGTGTCGTTGTTATGGCCCCATCAAACAGGGTGATGTACTTTTCGGCATCATCTACCCCGATACGGAATGTCAGAAACACTCACCCTATCTATCAAATCGTTCAAACCATGTTGCTTTAAGAGCAGTTGCACCGCTC
>JAVHQJ010000023.1:0-1100 GCA_036171075.1 Sideroxydans sp.
CCAGGAGAAGCTATATTTCACACAACAGCACTTGGCCGATTTGCAGGCTGTGCTTAAGGCTGTTGCATCTGCAAAATTGGACGAGGAAATTTGAATGGACATCGACCGTTACAATGAACGTAAACAAGAGTTGCTCAATGCCGTGCAGCGGCTGGAGGAAGCGTGTGTGCAGCCGTTTTCCAGTTTCATTCGTGACTCGGTGATTCAGCGTTTCGAATTTTGTTGGGAGTTGGCCTGGAAAACCCTGCGCTTGAAGCTGGAAGCGGAGGGCATCATCGCCAATACGCCGCGCGAAGTCTGGCAGCAGGCCTTGCTGGTCGGATTGATTGCTGACGGCAATGCCTGGTCTGAGACACAGAAGAAGCGCAATCTCACCAGTCACACCTATGATGAAAAGCTGGCCGACGAAGTGTATGGCTATGTGATGAAAAGCGGCTTGTCTTTGTTTCGAAAATTGGCTCAGGATGTTGAAGCATGGCCGATACACTGACCTTTGGTTTGTCCGCAGGTATTTCGGCTGATTTGCGTCGGGTGTTTGCGGGCTACCCGGAAATCGACCAGGTGCTGATTTTTGGTTCGCGTGCCAAGGGAGGATTTCGCAGCGGGTCGGATATTGATCTTGCTGTGGTGGCTCCAACCATGAGCGAAAATCGCTTCACCCGGTTATGGGATGAACTGGATGCCTTGCCGATTTTATTCAGAATGGATGTGCTGCACTGGGATACGCTCAAAAATGAGCGATTGAGGCAAAAAATTTGCGGTGAAGGCAAGGTGTTTTTCGGTGGCGGATAGGGTTGAGGCATTGACCGCCTCCGTGGGCGCGTTAGCAAGCGGGTTGACCGTTTGCGCTGGAGAGTGTTACTTTTCGTCTGCGCCGATTTGAGGAACAGCTTGCGGGCGCATGACAAATACGGCTAAAGCGGGGGAACCCGGTTTTGCGTTAAGCTTTCCGGGTTTTTTATGTGAGCTGCTGTTGCCAAACACAGGCTGTCGGGACTGAGAAAAAATGACTGAATCCTATCAATTAGAAACTTTAGCGGTGCGCGCGGGTACGGTGCGCAGCCAGTTCGGCGAACACAGCGAGGCGATGTTTTTGACTT
>JAVHQJ010000024.1:0-1092 GCA_036171075.1 Sideroxydans sp.
AAGCCGAAGGCTGTATCGTGACCCGTTCGTGGTGAGTAAGCCGAAGGCTGTATCGTGACCCGTTCGTGGTGAGTAAGCCGAAGGCTGTATCGAACCATCCTGAGCGGTACGCGAAGGTGCGCCTTCGGTATCCTTCGATACGCCAGCAAGGCTGGCTACTCAGGACGAACGGTTATTGATGTTCTAGGATTTTCTAATGCCTCATCTCCTCGTTGACATTACTGCACATGGTTACGGACACATCGCGCAGACCGCGCCGGTGGTGAATGAACTGGCGCGGCGCATTTCTGATTTGCGAGTTACGGTGCGTTCGGCGGCATCGACTGAATATCTGCAACAACGCTTCACCTGTCATTTTCAGCACATCCAAGTTGCGCTCGATTTTGGTATGGCGATGTTCAATGCGGTGGAGGTGGATGTGCCGCGCAGTTTGGCAAACTACCGTGCATATCATGCCGACTGGGAAAACAAAGTGGCGCAGGCTGCGCAGCAGATGCGTGCTTTGCAACCCGATTTATTGTTCGCCAACGTTCCCTATAAGTCTTTGGCTGCGGCGCAGCTTGCAAGTATTCCTGCCGTTGCAATGTGCTGTTTGAACTGGGCAGATATTTACCGCCACTACGCAGCAGACGACAGCGAGAGTCGCGCTATACATGCGCAAATGTTGGCGGCTTACAACAGTGCCCAAGTTTTTCTAAAGGTTAGCCCGACCATGCCGATGGGCGGCTTGAGCAAGGCAAGAGCCATCGCACCTATCGCGCAAGTTGGAGTTGAGCAGCGGTCTTTGGCGCAATCTCGATGTGGAGCGAGTGAGGGCGACAAGTTGGTGCTAGTGGCGATGGGCGGCATCGACTATCGCCTCCCCATGGGCAACTGGCCGCGACTCGCGGGCGTGCGCTGGTTAGTTCCCCACGCATGGAACATTCAACGTGACGACACCTGCGCACTGGAAACGATGGGGATGAGCTTCAGCGATGTGCTGGCATCGTGTGATGCGGTGCTCACCAAACCGGGTTACGGCACATTCGCTGAAGCGGCGTGTGCAGGCATTCCCGTGTTGTATGTGTCACGCGGCGAATGGCCAGAGCAGCC
>JAVHQJ010000025.1:0-1090 GCA_036171075.1 Sideroxydans sp.
CAAATTTATGACCCCAAATTTACATCGCGTTTAATCTTGCGCAGTTGCGATATTGAAGGATTCAATCAGGCGGCGATTTTTCTATGGCTACTTGTCTTCACCAGTCAACGCTCTCTTGAAAGCCAGCATCATAGTGGTCGGCTGCTCATCGTTTTGCACATTACGCATTTTTGATGATTGTTCTGGCAAGCGGTCTTTCCTCATGGCCTTTGTTATGTTTTTACGGTGGGGATTGCGCAGTTCCCTATAGGCAACCGTAATCTCCTTTGTGCCTCGGACAACTGTGGATATCGAAGCAATCGGGATTGGGGCTTTTTCCTTTGCGGCAGATGAGGCTTTAAAGGACTGCTTTTCCTTCACCTGAATTGACTGGACGCCAGTCTGACGGATGGTAGTTGGCTTTTGCTGTTTCTTAGCTGCCGCCTCATTCGGCTTACGAACCAGCGCGGCCACAATTTGAGCATGCTTTTTGGCCTCGATTGCCTTGGCCAACCTTGCTTCTGCTTCACGACGTACCTTGATTTCATCTTCTTTAGATAGCACTGGGGGCCGTGACATCTGCTTGTGGTCAGGAGTATTCCCTGTTAGGACTATGAATTGTGTAGCTCCCAAAGTCTTGAACAACGACGAATGAGCGCTTCGAAGTGATGCTTCGGATGAAAACAACACGATGTCCATCTTGGTCGGGATGCCCTCTTGTACCAAGTCGTATTCCAACGCCACATCCGGCTTGGCTTGGTCATAACAATCGAGGATCGGCTCCGATTTCCCTCCCTCAAATATTTTAATCTGGTATTCCAAAAGTTCGCCGGCTTTTGAGAAGTTGTTCAGCTGCGCACAGTACACTTGATCGATACGGATATTGATGCTGATGAGAGCGCCAGAGCCTTCAAACCCATATCGAGCTTCACCGACATCAATAAGGCTGGCGATTTGTCTCATTTAGTAGCTCAAGATTTCCAGCTTTGTCATATTTCGACTTTCCAGCCTACAAAACCGCACCTCCAAATCGGCAGGCGCCGCATGCAGTCCAAACAGTAGTTGATTTCGCCATAGTTGAAAATATCCGATTCGATGGGGGATTGATGAG
>JAVHQJ010000026.1:0-1088 GCA_036171075.1 Sideroxydans sp.
GATTCCAGATTCTGCCCGTAACGTTCAGCGTATTTTTCGCCATAGGTTTCCAGCAACTTGACCACGAAGTCACGCAGCTCCTTGCGGTCATCGCCCTTCAGGGTTTGTAGCAGGGCAGCCAGCTTATTCAACGGCGCTTCGAAAGCGTCGAAACTCGGTAGAATCAGAATGGCATCCACTCCGCACTCCAGAAGATTCCCCAGTGCGTTGCGCGCTTCAAGCGGAAATGCGTCGTAATGGTTAAACATCATCTCTGCAAGCGCACCCCAGAGCAGGCCTTCGGCAATTCGATCCTGGTTCGTTTGTGCCAACAGAATGCCCGTTTTAGCGACAACAAGAAAAGCATGAATTTCAGTCTGACGAGGCAGCGCGTGATAACAATCCATCGGATGTTTGGGTTCGGCATCCAGCATGCCTTCCCAGTGGGTAGGCGCGAAGGTCTCAACAAAATGCGCCAGATGCCCCTTATCATCTGGCGTCTTGCGGTCATAGGCCCAGACAAACATGCCGTAAGTCTTGCCCAATTCTGAGGCCAGATTGCGCACTCGCATCATCTGCTGGGATTCATCCTCTTCGTCAATGGACAGAAACAGATCCTTGACCGCCCGGCGCAACATCACCCACGGCTGAATAAAACCGGGATAGCCTGAATTCAACAGCGCAAAATCAAACGAACTGCGCATCGCACGCTCGAAGGCGGCAACCTGATCGGCCTCCTCATCCGGCTGGACAGATTGTGCTTCCTCCGACTTGATGCATTGGGCTTCAGTCACCTTGGCGCGGCGGTGGCGCACACTCAGCAGCAAGCCCGCCGTAGCCAGAGCGACGACGATCAGTGTGAGGTAGTGCTCAAGTATAAATTGAATCATCTGCGGTATTTCCTCATTTCAGCGCATCCTCGCTGTGCTTTGCCAAAACGCACGTTGCCTCGCAATCTCATTTTCCCGTCTTGCATCTGCTAACGCCTGAAACTGCTGCAATCGCCTATTGATATCACTTTTCAGGCGCATTATTTTTATCTGCTCTCATCAGGAACTGAAGTTTCACGCTTTTAGCGCGGCAAGTACATAAGCAAATGCTAATAATTG
>JAVHQJ010000027.1:0-21585 GCA_036171075.1 Sideroxydans sp.
ACCGAAGCGGTGGCTGACCACCCATTATTTACAGCAGTTTACGGACTTAATCTGTTATGCGGGCGTGAACCTGAAAATGTATATGCATTTTGGCCTATAGGTGATAACCCATCCTGCATGTAAAATGCGCACCCGTTTCGCAGTAAAAGTGTTTTGCAACATTGAAGAGAAGATAAGTATATGAAAATAGCAGTCGTTGGTCTTGGTTATGTCGGTCTTCCTCTTGCTGTGGAATTCGGAAAGAAGCGTGCGGTCATCGGTTTCGACATCAATGCCAAACGTGTTGCCGAACTCCAATCTGGTCAGGATCACACATTGGAGACGGAGCCGGAAGAACTCAAGGAAGCACGACACCTCAGTTACACCACCGACCCGTCCATGCTCGCCGACTGCAGCGTGTTTATCGTCACCGTGCCAACGCCGGTTGATAATGACAATCGCCCAGATTTCACTCCCTTGGTAAAGGCCAGCGAGACGATTGGCCGAGCCCTAAAAAAGGGCGACTTAGTGATCTACGAATCCACCGTGTATCCGGGTGCGACCGAAGAAATTTGCGTGCCGGAACTTGAACGCGCATCGAACCTACAATTCAACACAGACTTCACCGTAGGCTACAGCCCGGAGCGTATCAACCCGGGCGACAAACAGCGGCGCTTGACCAACATACTCAAGATTACCTCTGGCTCAACGCCAGAGGCAGCAGAAATAGTGGACGCACTGTACCGGAGCATCATCACTGCTGGCACCCACAGGGCGCCCAGCATTAAGGTGGCCGAGGCAGCCAAAGTCATAGAGAACACCCAGCGCGATGCCAACATTGCCCTCATCAACGAGTTCGCACTTATTTTCAACTGCTTGGGTATCGACACCCACGAAGTACTGGAAGCCGCCGGCACCAAATGGAACTTCCTGCCATTCAAGCCGGGCTTGGTTGGTGGCCACTGTATCGGTGTGGATCCCTACTATCTGATTCAAAAGGCACAGTCAGTAGGCTACTACCCAGATATTTTGCTTGCCTGTAGGCGTATCAACGACGCGATGGGAAAGCACGTAGCTGGCGAAGTGATCAAGCTCATGATCCACAAAGGCCATGCCATTGCCGGAGCTCGTGTGCTGGTACTCGGCTTTACATTTAAGGAAAACTGCGGCGACCTGCGCAACACCCGCGTGATCGATCTGGTACACGAGCTTGAGAGATTTAGCGCCAAGGTCGATATTTACGACCCGTGGGCTGATCGCGCTGAAGCAAAACACGAATACGCTGTTGACCTGCTGGCAGAGATGCCTGCGCCGGGAAACTACGATGCGCTGGTTGTGGCCGTTGCCCATGACCAGTTCAAGACCCTAGGCATTGACGGCCTGCGCCAGCTAGCCAACGGCCGCGCGGTCATTTACGACATCAAGGGCATGTTTCAAAAAAACGAAGCGGATGGTCGTCTGTGAAAGCCAAAACGATCTTTGTGGGGCAGCACTGCCGTGGAAAGAGGGCGCAGCGTTGAGAGTCGTTCTGATCTATCGCAAGCGCCGTGAAGGGGCTTATAGCATCGAGGAGCTTTTTCAGATTGCGGGCGAGTTGGGTAGCAGATCGTGGTCATAGAGAAGCACCCACCCAATACATGATTTAAATGACGATGCTACCAATTAGAAAAATTATGCTGGTCTTTGGCACTCGCCCGGAAGCCATAAAAATGGCACCTGTCGTTCGCGCCTTAAGCGCAGCAAAGCAATGGGAGGTTAAAGTTTGCGTAACGGCACAACATCGGCAGATGCTGGACCAGGTTTTGGACTTGTTCGACATTAAACCGGATTTTGATCTGAACCTGATGAAGCCAGGCCAAGACTTGACCGACATCACCAGCAATGTCTTGATCGGCATGCGCGATGTGTTCAATCAATGGAAACCCGGTCTGGTGTTTGTGCATGGTGACACCACCACAGCGATGGCAGCCAGCCTTGCCGCCTTTTACGCAAAGATTCCCGTTGCTCATGTAGAGGCAGGGCTCAGAACTCATGACATTTACTCCCCTTGGCCGGAAGAGTTGAACAGAAGAATAGTGGGGCGTGTGTCATCACTGCACTTCGCGCCAACCGATACCGCCCGCGCCAATTTGCTGGCGGAAAGTTGCGCGGACGAATCTATCTACGTTACGGGCAACACAGTAATTGACGCCTTGTTGAATGTGGTCGAAAGAATCAATACCGATGCAACACTCAACCAACAATTAGGCGAACGTTTTGCATTCCTTCAGAAAGATAAACGACTGATATTGGTTACCGGACACCGTCGAGAGAACTTCGGCCAAGGCTTCGAAGATATATGCAAAGCACTGCGTGAAATCGCCGAGCGTGACGATGTTGAAATCGTCTATCCGGTGCACCTCAATCCCAAGGTGCAAGAACCCGTGCGCAGGATATTAGGTGATTGCCCGCGTATCCATTTGATTGAGCCTCTGGACTACCTGCCGTTCGTGTATCTCATGAATCGTGCTCACATCCTACTAACCGATTCGGGCGGAATTCAAGAAGAGGCGCCTTCTCTAGGTAAGCCCGTGTTGGTCATGCGCGACACCACGGAACGGCCGGAGGCGGTTGCGGCTGGTACGGTCAAACTGGTGGGCACCGATGTTGTGCGCATAGTTTCCGAGACGACGCGCTTGCTGGATGACCAACAGGAATATCAGTGCATGTCACATACCCATAACCCTTATGGCGATGGCCATGCGGCGGAGCGCATCGCGTCAGTCTTAGCGGACCACCCATGATCGGTACACTCGTCACTGCTCACGCCAGGCTTAAGGCGTCACCCTTGGCGCGGCGCTTCCTGGGCGGGGCTGCATGGAGCGTTTTGGGTTCTGTGGTGTCAAGTGGTGTCACTTTGATCATGTTGATGCTGGTTGCCCGCTTGCTGGGGAAAGAGGTTTATGGCCAGTTTGTGATTATCCAAAGCACCTTGAGCATGGTCGGAATATTTGCAGGCTTTGGTATCGGTGCAGCGGCTACCCGTTACGCGGCAGAACTAAGGACATGCGACACAGTTCGGCTCGGCCATATTCTTGCCCTCGCTGAGCGAGCCATACTGAGCTTTGGGCTGCTTGCATCGACCGGGCTGGTGTTTGCTGCTGAGTGGATGGCAACGCACATACTCAATGCGCCGGGCTTGAGCGTGCCACTCGCAATATCAGCATGCGCGGTGTTGTTTACGGCGTTGGACAGCTACCAGAAAAGCGTGCTTATTGGATTTGAATCGATGCGCGCGTTTGCCATAGGCACAGTGATTGGCGCCGCTGCGGGTTTACCCATTATGTTGCTGGCGGCAAGTTATTTTGGACTACAAGGTGCCGCAGTTGCCATCGTAGTGCTCGCATTGCTACAGGCAGGTATCAGCCGCTATCAAATGGCGCGGGAGTTGCAGAAATATAAAGTTCAGCGCAGTGCCAAGGGTTGCTTAAGTGAGTGGCCTGTTCTCTGGCATTTCGCATTACCTGCCCTGCTCGCGGGGGCGTTGGTCGGCCCAGCTCATTGGGCTGCGCAGGCTTTCCTGGCGAACACGCATAACGGTTACGCAGAGCTGGCCGTACTGGGCATCGCCATGCAATGGTTTAACGTCATCATGTTTGTCCCAAGCACGGCCGGGCGAGTCGTTCTGCCAATTCTGACTGATTATGTAACGAAGAATGACCATGGAGGTTCACGAAGAATCTTGCTTTACGCGATGGGCGCAAATGCAATCATCGCAGTACCGCTGGCGGTGATTGTCGGCGTGTTCAGCCCCAACATCATGAGTTTGTATGGAAGCAGTTTCGAGCATGATTATGCCCCCTTAGTTGTTGCGGTCATGACCGCAGCTTTACTTGCGATCCAGACACCCGTAGGCAATCTATTGGCTGCTTCATCCCGCATGTGGCTAGGTGCTCTGATGAATGCAGGCTGGGCTTTTGTTTATGTTGGTCTGGCCTATTTGCTGGTCAATAAAGGTGCATTAGGAATTCTATCGGCATTAGCGATAGGTTATGTCGCACACACGATATGGGTGGCTCGTTATACGGTGAAGGAATTATGGAAAAAGTTAAAGTAGATTTGATCAAGAACATTAACTCAAGAGCTTATTGGGAAGGCAGATTCTCGACAGGAGATTGGGAACAAAAGGGAGGGCGTAGCCAAACGGCACACTTTGCGACCGCACAAGTCGCACATTTCAGATTTGATAAGAATTTTAGTGGTTCACTTGTTGATTTTGGTTGCGGATTAGGTGACGCAATACCTGTTTATAATAAATTTTTTCCGAACGCAAAGCTGGTAGGTATAGATGTTTCTGAAAGCGCAATTTCAAAGTGTAAGGAGCGATACGGAAAAATTGCGACTTTTATCAGTGGAACACATCAGAACTGTCCATCCGCCGATATTATTATTGCATCAAATGTATTTGAACATCTTTCGGATGATGTTGAGATTGCAAAGACATTGCTCAGTAAATGCAAAGAGCTATACATAACTGTTCCATATAATGAATTTCCATTATGCCCAGAGCATGTGCGTACATATAATGAAAAATATTTTCAAGCCCTTGGAGAATCAGACTTTGTCATTTTCCCCAGTAGGGGATGGTCTGAATATGGACGAAGCATGTGGAAATTGTTTTTTGTAAACCTGATGCGTAGATTAAGTGGCAGGCCAATACAATCCAGGAGAATGCAGATAATGTATCGCTTTCGTAGGCTTTCGTAAGCGCGGTTAACCTTCTACCATGGTTAGCAGGCAACGTTTTCTTCCTGTTAGCCAATTCGTAAAAGGCGCTATGCGCGGTCAAATATGCAACAGAGATGCGAACGTTAGTGTTTTTCTGACTGGTTATGCCACAAGATGATGTAAGAATTAAGGAATCTCTATGAATGAGCCGTGGGAAGAATGTGCTAAGCGGGTAATACTTTACACAGAAAGTTACCTGGATTTCGACGGTGAATACTGGCCCGGTGGCAGGCAGAGGCACATGCTTGACCTCGCGATGATGATACGTAAGTGGGGACGAGATGTGATTGTTGTTCAAAAAGGTACGCGAAATTTTGAGAATACATGTCCAGATGGGATCCCTGTTATAGGCATTAAATCTAAGCTTTCTGCAAAAGGCGATTTTGGATTTTCAAGAGCGTCTAGAAGCGTGGCGAAGCGCGGCGATGTCTGGCTATATGCATCGGGAGAAAATGCGTGGCCTTACTTTGCGGAGAATTCAAAGGCGGTTCAGCATGGTGTTTGGTGGGACGGCCCCCAAAAACTTGCGACGCGTTTAATCCAGCGCCAGAGAGCGCTTGGAATGATGCGCGGCACCAAGTCAGTTCTTTGTGTTGATACAAACTTCATCAATTGGCTCAGGGGGCAAGGTACAGAGGGATACGAGTTAAGTCAGAAGTGTCATTACGTTTCAAATTATGCGGATATAGACAAAGTACCTCCGACCAAGAGGACATCGGGAGAGCCTCTTTCTTTAGTTATTGCACGCAGGTTTGAACATAAGCGTGGGATATTGATTTTTGTTGATGCACTCGCTTGTTTGAAACACATGGGGATCGATTTTACTGCGCAGATTTGCACAGTAGGCGGTAAAGATCAGATTAGTGAACGTTTGGTTTTTCATGGTCTTCAGGATGAGGTTCGTATTACGGAAGAAAGTATGGATTCGGTTTTACATGTGTATGAAAAACATCATATTGCGGTGGTGCCTACCTTGTGGTCTGAAGGAACCAGCTTGGCATGTATCGAAGCGATTGTGGCCGGGTTGCCAGTTGTAGTTTCGCCAGTGGGCGGATTGGGCAATCTTGTAATACCAGGATTCAATGGTTTGATCATTAATCCAGAACCGCAGGCGATAGCTACTGCCATTGCTGAAATATGGACTGGTGGGTCGTGGCAGCATATGCATCAAAACTGCCTCTCAATGCGAGACGCGTTCAGTCTTGATCAATGGCATCAACGAGTGCTTGCATGGCTTAAAACCTAGGTCTCTACTTAATGAATATCATCAACCTTGATCTTATCCTTCTTGTGATTGGACTCCCTTTTGTGTTGTGGACATGGATGTTCTGGCCTCGTCGTTTTGCAAGCCAGATTTCTTTATTCTTATCCACTGTCCAAGCTCAGTACTCTTGGATGGTTTCCTGGTCACTTGCTAAATTCTGCATTTTTTTATTGGCGCTTGATGGAACACGGCAGAGACCGATTGGTTTAGCTCCATTCCTTCCTTATGTTGGGTATGTGCTACTGAGCTCACTCGTGGCTTCCGTTTTTTGGAACATACCTGGTGGCGTAAGTTTTTTTTATGGTGAAGCACGTATTTTTGTTTCCTTGTTTAATTTCACACTCCTAGTGTTATCAACCATGTCGTTGGCTGCTGCCTTTACTGGCTTACAGGGCGGCAGGTCGCTGTGGTACGGCTTGCGTTGGCTTGCTGTTGTGCATGGCGTATTTTTTATATACCAGTATGTTGCGATGGCATTGGGGTTGCCTCTTATTGGCATATCGAGAGCATTTAACTTGACGCTTGATGATCGTGCCGCTGATGTTGCGGCGTTTGTCTCGGGTTCAGGCATGGAAATTTTGAGGCCGGGTGGGCTGGCGGGGGAGCCAAAAACAGTAGCAGTCATTTTCGGGATGGTTTTATTCGCTACCTTATACGTAGGACATCGGCTCGACAGCAAACGACATGAAAGACTTTTTACAATCTGTGCGGCATTGCTTTCCTTTTTCTGTTTTTTCGCCGCGCTATCAACCTCTGCATTTTTCGGGTTGGGAGCGGCACTTGTTGGTGTGACATTAATCTTAAAAGGAAAGTATTTCTACCAAATTGGTAAGAGATTATTGCTGCTAATTGTGCCAGCTTCACTCGTCCTTTTGACTTTTCTTCCTATGAGTGATTTTTCAGCACTTTTATCCGAACGAACTACTGAGCGTTTGAGCGATGCACTGGATCCACCAGTGGAAGCCTCTTTGCATGCCATGATGAATTCTGTACCTATTGCATTGCTTGGTACTGGTGAAGGTGGTAGTTCATTCATAATTATGAAGTATTTGAATAGCTCCTTTGAGTATGCGTATGCGCCCAATATAGGATTTATTCGGCTTGCTGTTGAGAATGGTTTGATCGGTATTCTTCTTTTCTTTGGGGCGTATGCGCTTCTGGCTAAAAGAACACTTGCAATGCTTCGCTCGGATTCATCGGGTATTCGACTACTCTTTTTTACTACCTCAATATCTGCAATGTTTTTAAATATGGCTGGTTCAGGGATTTCTTTGGGCTTACCCCTATCCATTGCATCAATGTACGCTGCGCAAGCACGTAAAACAGACTTGGAATCCAGACGATGTGCGGAATAGCAGGTTATATCCCAACACCGCGTGTGTCTGAAGCATCAGCGCTGGAAGCCGTGCAGCGGATGTCTGCTCGCATGCATACCCGCGGTCCCGATGCAGAGGGGGTATGGTCAAGCGAAGGGGTTGTGCTGGGCCATCGCCGTCTGGCCATTCTCGATCTGGACGCTCGCGCAAACCAGCCGATGGTGTCCGCCGATGGCCGCTACACCATCGTCTTCAATGGCGAGATATACAACTTCAGTGAACTGCGCCGCGAGCTGGAGGCGGAGGGTGTGGCCTTCCGCACCACGTCCGATACTGAAGTCCTGCTGGCGCTGTATGCCCGTGAGGGCGAGCACATGTTGCCCCGTCTGCGCGGGATGTTCGCCTTCGCCATATGGGATATGCAGTCCCGCGAACTTTTTCTGGCGCGCGATCCCTACGGCATCAAGCCGCTCTATTACACTCACACAAAAGACGGCCTGCTCTTTGCCTCTCAGGTCAAGGCGATGATGGCTTCCGAGCTGGTATCGTCAGAGCGGGAACCGGCAGGGTTAGCGGGCTTTTATTTGTGGGGCAGTGTGCCGGAGCCGTGGACGCTTTACCGCGATGTGTTCGCCTTGCCCGCCGGGCACTGGCTGCGTGTGTGCGCCGGTGTGCCGGAGTCGCCGGTGTGCTGGCATGACATTCGCACCCACTGGCGTGGTGAAGGCTGCGATGCATCCGCGCAGGAATTGCAGGAACAGGTGCGTCAGGCAGTGACGGATTCCGTGCGCGCCCATCTGGTGGCCGATGTGCCGGTGAGTGTGTTCTTGTCCGGCGGTATCGATTCGGCTGCGCTGGCCGGCTTGGCATCCGGGTTAGGCGCGCAGGTTGAGGGCATTACTATCGGTTTCGAAGAGTTCGCTGGCCGCCACGAAGACGAAGTGCCCGTGGCCGCAGCCATTGCGGCTCACTATGGCTTGCCGCACTTTGTCCGCCGGGTTTCCCGCGACGAGTTCGAGCAGGACATTCCGTGCATTCTTGATGCCATGGATCAGCCCTCCATCGACGGTGTCAACACCTGGTTCGCCAGCAAGGCAGCAGCCGAACGTGGCTACAAGGTGGTGCTGTCGGGCGTGGGTGGGGATGAGCTGTTTTGCGGCTATTCTTCCTTCCGGCAGATACCTCGTTCAGCAAATATCGGGAGGGCGATTGCCGCCATACCTGGTGCTCGTGCCCTGATGGGAGTGCCTTGTGAGTATCTTGCCAAGCGACTCGCCAAGCCAAAATTAGCCGAGTTGCCTGCTTTCATGGACTCTTTGGAGGGGGCATATTTTCTGAGGCGCTGCCTGTTTCTGCCCGATGAACTGCCCGATTTGATGGGGGCGGATATGGCGAGGGAAGGTTTGGCGCGCCTCGGTGGTTCGCCGCCCGGCATGACCGAAGCCGATGCCAGGGATGACGGTGCGGCTGTTGGCTTGCTGGAATCGACGCATTACCTGCGCCAACAACTGCTACGCGACAGCGATTGGGCCAGTATGGGGCATTCGCTGGAACTGCGTACCCCGCTGGTGGATGCCGCAATGCTGGAAACATTGGGGCCGTATGTGTCCGGCTTCGCAGGCGGTGCCGGCAAAGCGATGCTGGCGCGGTCACCGAAGAAACCCTTGCCGGAATCTATTATTAACCGCCCCAAAACGGGTTTTAGCTTGCCGATGGCGCAGTGGTTGTCCGAAGCGACTGACCAACGAGCTTGGGGTGATCTGCCAATGCTGGCCGCGCCGGGTACGCCTTGGGCACGGCGGTGGGCAAAGATAGTGGTAGAGAGGGTAATGGGATGAGAGCAATACACGTCGTCCCTGGTGTCGCCGAAGAAGCGAGCGGGCCATCCTATTCCGTAGTGCGATTGTGCGAGTCTCTGATTGCCCAAGGGCAGGATGTGACGCTTGCTGCGCTGGAGTGGGCGCCGATGGCCTCGCCGCCCCCTTTCCTCAAGACTTTTCCCCTGGGTTGGGGACCACGCAGGCTGGGGCGGTCGACGGCGATGCGGCGGTGGCTGAATCAGGAAGCCAAGTCTGGTCAAGTAGAAATTATTCACAACCACAGTCTGTGGATGATGCCCAATGTTTATCCGGGTAATGCGGTTCGCAACTCGCATTGCCGTCTAGTGGTCTCTCCGCGAGGGACACTCTCGGCGTATGCGTTGGGACTGAACGCACTGCAAAAAAAGATTTTTTGGCATCTTTTGCAAGCGCCAGCATTGCGCGAGGCAGCTTGCTTCCACGCCACGGCCGAGAGCGAATACGAAGATATTCGTCGGCTCGGCTTCAGGCAACCGGTCTGCATTCTTCCTAACGGGATTGACGTGCCTCCGCTGGAACAAACACCAAACAGTGTGCGCCGTCAGTTACTGTTTCTGGGGCGCATCCACCCCAAAAAGGGTATCGATAACCTGCTGCATGCTTGGCAGGCGATGGAACACAAATTCCCGAACTGGGAGCTGCATATTGCCGGACCGGACAACGGCGGTTATCTGCCCGCAATGCAAGCACTGGCGAAGCAATTGGAGTTGATGCGTGTCGTTTTCCGTGGCCCGCTGTTTGGCGAGGAAAAACTGCGCGCGTATCGTTCGGCTAGTTTGTTTGTGTTGCCCACACATTCAGAAAATTTCGGCATGACGGTTGCGGAATCATTGGCGGCAGGTACGCCTACCATCGTGGCCAAGGGCGCGCCATGGGAAGGTTTGGATAAGCAGGGCGCCGGTTGGTGGATTGACATCGGTGTTGATCCCTTGACTGTGTGTCTCGAACAGGCACTGGCAACACCGCCAGAGCATCTCGCAAAAATGGGCCGCGCCGGCCGCGAATGGATGATTCGAGATTATGCATGGGAACAAATCGGCGCGCAGCTTTCAGGTGTTTATCATTGGCTGCTTGAAGGTGGCGAGACACCGCAGTCATTGAGGCTCGATTGAATTTGATTAGGAGTTTGACGAAATGAGTAAAACGATAGGCCATGCAATGGAAACACAAGAACACATACAGTTATGCCCTGTGTGCAAATCGCCAATACGACACTGGGCGGAGAAGAAAAATGGAAATGATACTTATACGATAGATCGGTGTTCCGCATGCGGATACGCATTTGTGAACCCTCGGCCATCAATGAATTTCTTGAAGTCGCATTACAGTAATTTCGGCCACGGTGCAACGCTCAGTCCACCAACTTTAGCATCGATAATGGCTGCGGAAGCAGAGGACCCAAACTCAACAATAGATGCGAAAAGAATGATTTCGACCATCAAGTACTTGTTGGCAGACCAGCATAAAATGTCAGGGCGGCGGCTTGACGTTGGTGCTGGTTATGGCTTCTTTTCCAAGGAGGCAGTGAATAATGATTTTAAAGTTGTCTCATTAGATATTGCCGAAAATGAGAGAAATATCTCAAGTTCGGTCAGCGGGATCGACCCTATTTCTTCTACGTTTGAAGACTTAGAACTAGACCATTCTTCTATGTCCGTTGTCCTAATGAGCCAAATTCTTGAGCATGCTTTAGATGTCGAAGCATGGGTTTCCAAGGCTTGGCAATTATTAGAGAACGGCGGTATTTTAGCCATCGCGCTACCAAATTTTGGAAGTCTGCAACGTATCATTCTTCGAGAGAATGAACCCTATATTTGCCCACCGGATCATTTGAACTTTTTTACTCCTGAAGCTTTGACTGAGTTGCTTAAAAAGAAGGGCTTCGTAGTCGAAAAAATTCAGCATGTTTCAAGAGTACCAAGAAGGACTATACAGCGGCGTGTGCCAAGGATCATTGCACCTTTGGCATTCCCACTTTGGATGATTGTAAACGCAACTATGCGGATAGTTGATTTCATGCGTTTTGGCAGCATCATCAACGTATATGCTCGAAAGGTCTCGGTTTGATCACCATTGCGTTTCGGCGACATCGGGAATCTCTAGGCAATGGTGACAAGGTCATCTGCATTGTCTGCAAAACTCTAATTGCGACAAAGCAAGGGGCGAAGTGAATGGATAAGCTGCCTAAATCCAACGCCACCCGTTGGCAACCCGGTGCCGCCCCCGTCGCCGTGGTCATGATCTCGCTCAACGAAGGCCACAACATGGAGGCCGTTCTCCAAAACCTGGAGGGCTGGGCGCAAGAGGTGTTTCTGGTGGACAGCCACAGCCAGGATGACACGGTGGACATCGCCTTGCGACATGGTGTGCATGTGGTGCAGCGGCGCTTTCAGGGATTTGGAAATCAGTGGAATTTCGCGCTGAACGAATTGCCAATCACTGCACCGTGGACGATGAAGCTGGATCCGGATGAGCGGCTGTCGGATCAATTGAAACAAGCAATTCAGGAAGTGACTCGTAGGAACGATAGCGATGCATTCGTTCTTAATATTCGTCTGATGTTTATGGGGAAGCATCTGCCAATTCGATTGAGTTTGCTTCGTCTCTGGAAGACCGGCACTGCAAGCATGTCGGATGTGTTGGTAAATGAGCATATCAAGCTTAAGGGAAAGATTAGCAAGATTAGTGGTGATATTGAACACCACGATAGCCCCGACCTTGACCATTGGCTGGAAAAGCAGAATCGTTACTCCACCGCCGAAGCCATCATTGCCTATAGCAAATCTGCTCTTGCGGATACGCCGCGACTATTTGGCACGGGTTTACAGCGGCGGATGTGGATGAAGATGAACTTCAAGCATCTGCCGTTCCGGTACTTTCTGTTTTTCCTTTATTGCTGGCTGTGGCTGGGCACATGGCGTGCGGGCTGGGTGGGCTATGCCTGGGCACGCTTGCGTTCGGATGTAATGCGTTTGATCGAGTACAAACGCCGGGAGATCGAGTTGACCGGGCACTTGCCGGCGAGGCGATTTTACGGGCCGGGCAAGCAGGATGCGCGGGTACGACAGTATGACTAGCGAATTGTCACGTAACAAGTTCGGGAGACGGTTTTTCAGTCTCTTGTTTGGTTTGGTCGTGCTCGCTGTTGTGTTGTGCGCCTTTGGTTTTGCGCAAGTGGGGCACTACGTGACATCACCGACCGACGAGCCGGTCAAGGCCGATCTTATTGTGGCTTTGGGGGGTGACGCGGGCACGAGAATCGTGAAGGCGCGAGAGCTTTATGCGAATGGCTTTGCGCACCGCGTGCTGTTGACGGGAATGGAAAACAGTATAGACGAAACCCGACACGCCTATCTAAATTGGCGTGCCGCATTTCTGGTTGAGGGCGGTGTACCCAGAGAGGATATTCTTTACGATGCCCGGTCGCGCAACACCTGGGAAGAAGCGGTCAATACCCGTCGTTTGCTAGAGGCAAACGGTTGGCAGTCCGTTTTGGTGGTAAGCGACCCGCCGCATATGCGAAGGTTGTCGTGGGTATGGGGCAAGGTTTTTGACGGCAGTCCGCTCCAATATCATCTGGTGGCTGCCCCGCTGCCTGGATGGGATCACGCCGACTGGTGGCGCCATGAAGCGTCAGCTCAATTTGTGCTGATGGAATTGATTAAACTGGGTTATTACCATGCGGCTTACTGAATGTGATAGCCGGTTGAACGGAGCTATCTGATGTGCGGCATCCTGGGTTTTTCCGGCTCGTTTGGTCCCGCTGTGTTGGACGCAGGGTTGCGTGCTATTGCCCATCGCGGCCCCGACGATTCGGGTGTGTTCGTGGATACGGCTGCTGGTGTGGGGCTGGGCCATGTGCGGCTATCCATACTCGATCTTTCGCCGTTAGGCCATCAGCCTATGCTGGGCGCGGATGGCACTGTGGTGTTGGTGTTCAATGGCGAGATATACAACTTCAGAGAGTTGCGATCAGAGCTCGTTTCTGCCGGGTGCGTTTTTCGCGGGCATTCCGACACCGAGGTTTTGCTGAACCTGTACCTACTGTGTGGCGAGACCATGTTGCAGCGTTTGAATGGCGTCTTTGCATTTGCGATCTGGGATGAACGCACACGATCAATTTTTGTGGCTCGGGATGGTCTGGGGGTGAAGCCTCTCTACTATGCAAAAACCGACGCAGGGGTGGTCTTTGCGAGTGAGTTGAAAGCGTTGCTGGTGAATCCGGAGGTCAAGCGGGAAATCGACCCCTATGCAGTACTGATGCACCTGACCTATCTTTGGTGTCCGGCACCGCACACCATTTTGGCCGGCGTAAAAAAACTTCCGCCGGGCCATGCGATGCAGATCCGGGATGGCGAGATTCAACGATTGTGGAAGCATTATGAGTTGCCTTACGACCAAGCGATAGAAACATTTTCTGTCGAGGAGGCCGCGCTTCAAGTCGAGCAAAGTGTACGAACAGCGGTGGAGCGGCAAATGGTGGCCGATGTGCCCGTAGGGTCGTTCTTGTCAGGTGGTCTGGATTCGAGTGCTGTCGTCGCATTCGCCAAACAGGTGCAACCGGATGTGCGCTTGCAGTGCTTCACCATCGGCTTGAAGGATGGTGGTGAAGAAGGCTTCGCTGAGGATTTGCCATATGCGAAAAAGGTGGCTAAGCACCTTGGCGTGGATTTGCACACGGTACATGTCGGTGCGGAGATGGCAGACCAACTGGAAACGATGATCTATCATCTGGACGAGCCGCTTGCTGATCCGGCACCGCTCAATGCATTGTTTATATCGCAATTGGCGCGCGAGCATGGCATCAAGGTATTGCTTTCTGGTGCCGGCGGTGATGATATTTTCAGCGGTTATCGGCGGCATTATGCGTTGCAGCAGGAACGATATTGGGATTGGTGTCCATCTTGGGGGCGTAGCATGTTGGCTGGTGGAGCGAGCCTGTTGCCGATTGGGAGGCCATCATTGCGACGGTTGCGCAAGGCATTTGAGTATGCCGATCTCAATGCGGACGAGCGTTTGGTCAGCTATTTTTATTGGGGACAACCCAGCCGTCTTGAAGGATTGCTGTCGGAAACGTGCCGCCGCCAAATTAACGGCAAGCGCGTATCCGAGCCGCTGTTGCAGGCATTGCACAATATACCTCAGCATCGCGAACCGCTTGATCGCATGCTATTTCTCGAAAGCAAATTCTTCTTGCCGGACCATAACCTCAACTACACAGACAAGATGAGCATGGCGGTAGGGGTCGAGGTTCGCGTCCCCTTGCTAGATCTGGACTTGGTTGCGTTGGCGGCGCGCTTGCCGGTCGGTTACAAGCAGCATGGACGCGAAGGAAAGTGGATATTCAAAAAAGCGATGGAAAAGTATCTGCCGCATGAGGTGATCCACCGCCCCAAGACCGGATTCGGCGCACCGTTGCGTTCGTGGTTGCACAGCGAAAGCAAATTAAAACCGCTGATGATGGATGTATTGTCGAAAGAAGCGATCATCCAGCGGGGAATCTTCGATGTGAAAGCGGTAGAGGCACTGATCGAACAGGATGCAAAAGGCAAGGTGGATGCGACTTACACCATCTTTTCGATGATGTGCATCGAGCTATGGTGCCGGATATTTTTGGATGAGACAGCGATATTGTGAGGGTTGATTGATGAGTGAGCTAAAAAAAGAAGTACATGATTTTTGGAATGATGCGTCGTGTGGCGAGAAGCTATTATTAGATGCATCCGACAAGGCTGGCTATCTGACACAAATGCGCAAACGCTATGAACTGGAACCTTACATAGAAAATTTTGCCGGGTTCGCGGATTCGCATAACCTAAAAATATTAGAAGTGGGTGTTGGACTTGGCGCAGATCACCAGCGTTTTGCTCAAGCCGGCGCACAGATGACGGGCATCGATCTGACTGAGCGTGCGGTAGAGCACACATCAAAACGTTTAGGTCTTTTTGGATTGAAATCTGATTTACGTGTTGCTGATGCCGAATCCTTGCCTTTCGGTGACGAATCTTTCGATTTTGTCTATTCGTGGGGTGTACTGCACCACAGCCCGAATACAGAACGTGCCATCAATGAGGTATGGAGAGTTCTGCGGTTGGGGGGGCGGGCAAGAGTCATGATCTACCACAAGCATTCTCTGGTTGGCTACATGCTCTGGTTGCGTTATGCACTGCTGGCAGGGAAACCGTGGCTGAGCTTGGGCGATATTTATTCGAGGTACTTGGAAAGCCCGGGTACCAAAGCCTACACTGTGGATGAAGCGCGGAGACTTTTTCGACGCTTTGCTGAGGTCAAGGTTACCACGGTACTTACCCACGGTGACTTGCTGGATTCAGAAGCAGGGCAACGTCATCGGGGCTGGTTGTTGAGTACAGCGAAGCGTCTTTGGCCACGCCGTCTTTTGCGGATGGTGTTGCCGGGGCACGGCCTGTTCATGCTGATCGAGGCCAGAAAGTGATGCTGGTTGACCTCATCGCGGGCGCTCGTCCCAACTTCATGAAGATCGCGCCCATCATCGATGCACTGAAGGCCGCTGAAGCGCGGGGAGGATCGCTTGAGTTCCGCCTGATCCACACCGGACAGCATTACGACCGCGCCATGTCCGGCGGTTTCTTCGAGCAGCTTGGGATACCTGAGCCGGACGTCAACCTGGAAGTGGGTTCAGGTACTCAAGCCGAGCAGACCGCAGCCATCATGGTGCGCTATGAAAAAGTATTACGGGAGCGGCGTAGCGATTTGTGCCTGGTGGTGGGCGATGTGACTTCGACCATGGCCTGCTCCATCGTCGCAAGAAAAATGGGCGTGCCGGTTGCCCACGTAGAAGGCGGCATACGCTCCGGTGACTGGACCATGCCCGAGGAGATCAACCGGGTGGTGACGGATTCGATCACTAACTGGTTTTTCACCACCAGTGAAACGGCTAACGAGAGTCTGCGCAAGACCGGGGTGCCGGATGAACGTATCTTCTTCGTCGGCAATACCATGATCGATACGCTGCTCAAACAGATGCCTCGTTTGCATCCGCCCTTGTTCTGGGGTGAGTTGGGCTTGCAGCCGGGAAAATATTTTGTGGTGACGCTGCATCGGCCGGCGAACGTGGACGGCGAGCAGCAGTTGTTGTGTCTGCTGCGGGCGATTGCCGAGGGAACGGAGGGGCTGCCGGTGGTTTTTCCGGTGCATCCGCGCACCGCGAAGAATCTGCGTGAGTTGGAAGGAGACATTCCGAGCATGCACTATGTCGATCCGCAGGGGTATCTGGAATTCAACTACCTGGTGAAACATGCCAAGGGGGTGATTACAGATTCCGGAGGCATCACCGAAGAGACTACGGTGCTCGGCGTGCCATGCCTGACGTTACGCGACAATACCGAGCGGCCTGAGACCGTGACTGCCGGTACCAACGAGTTGATCGGTACCGATCCATCCAGATTGGCTCCCGCGCTGGCGCGGTTGATGGCGGGGCAATGGAAGAAGGGCGCCGTGCCGGAGAAGTGGGATGGCAAAGCGGCAGAACGGATCGTTGCGGAGCTCGAACGGTTGTTAGATGTACAAAAGAAAGAAGCGAATTAAATGAAACAGATTCTCCAGAACCTTAAAAATGGCACGACCGAAGTCACAGAAGTGCCTTGTCCTCATGCATCGGCAGGCCAGTTATTGATCCGCACGACTCGCTCCCTCATTTCTGCGGGCACCGAGAGGATGATGGTGGATTTCGGCAAGGCCAATCCGATCGAAAAGGCGCGCCAGCAACCGGACAAAGTGCGCATGGTGCTGGATAAGATCAAGACCGATGGGCTGATGCCGACACTCGATGCGGTGCGTAACAAGCTCGAGCAGCCATTGCCGCTTGGCTACTGCAACGTGGGCGAGGTGCTGGATATTGGAAGCGGCGTCGAGGGATTCGCGCCGGGCGAGCGGATCGCTTCGAACGGAAAACACGCTGAAGTGGTGAGTGTGCCGGTGAATCTGTGCGCGCGGATTCCTGATGCGGTGAGCGATGAAGAAGCCGCGTTTACGGTGATTGGCGCTATTGCCTTGCAGGGAATCCGGCTGGTGCAGCCGACCTTGGGTGAAGCAGTGGTAGTGACTGGTTTGGGCTTGATTGGGCAGATCACCGTGCAGTTGTTGCGTGCGCATGGGTGTCGTGTGCTGGGTATCGATTTTGATCCGGCCAAATTGGCGATGGCCAGGTCTTTCGGTGCCGAGGTCGTCAATCTGGGAGCGGGCGAGGATCCCGTGCAAGCAGCGGAGCGTTTTTCCCGAGGGCGAGGGGTGGATGCGGTGATCGTGACCGCAGCCACCAAGAGCAGCGAGCCTATGCATCAGGCTGCGCTGATGTGCCGCAAGCGTGGGCGCATCGTTCTGGTGGGTGTGGTGGGGCTGGAATTGTCTCGCGATGATTTTTTCAAAAAGGAGCTGACCTTCCAGGTGTCGTGCTCGTACGGCCCCGGCCGTTACGACCCAGACTATGAAGAGAAGGGGCAGGACTATCCGGCGGGTTACGTGCGGTGGACCGAGCAGCGGAACTTTGAGGCGGTTCTGGACATGATGGCCGATGGACGGCTGGACGTGAAACCGCTGATCACTCACCGCTTTTCGCTGGACCAGACCGAAGTGGCTTACGCCGTGGTGGGAGGCAGCGAGCCATCGATGGGGATTTTGCTGGAATATCCGTGTCGCGACGAAAAGCCGGATGCTGTGGTGCGGGAATCGACTGTTCGCGTGGGTTCGCCCCAGTCAGTGGTGGGTAAGGGCAGGGGTGTTTCGGTAGCTTTCGTCGGTTCGGGTAATTACGCCACAGCAGTGCTCATTCCGGCTTTCAGGGAGGCGGGGGCGCGGCTGCGTTCGGTGGCTTCCAGTGCGGGTGTCAGTGGGGTGCATGCCGCCAGGAAGTATGGCTTCGAGGAAACGACAACGGATACGTCGAAGCTACTGGCTGACACGGAAGTGGATGCCTTGGTCATTTCTACGCGCCACAATAGCCATGCCCGGTTTGTCATGCAGGCGTTGGAAGCGGGCAAGCACGTGTTTGTGGAAAAGCCGCTTTGCCTTACTTTGGCGGAGCTTGAAGAGATTGAATCTGCCCATGCTCGTCTGGTGGAACAGGGTGGGGCTCCGCTGGTGATGGTGGGGTTCAACCGGCGCTTTGCGCCGCAGGTGCAGAAGATCAAGGCGTTGTTGGCTGGGGTGAATGGGCCGAAGTCCTTCGTGATGACGGTCAATGCCGGAGCAATCCCGTCGGATCACTGGACTCAGGACAGGGAGACCGGCGGCGGACGCATCATCGGCGAGGCTTGTCACTTTATCGATCTGCTGCGTTTTCTGACGGGTAGTTCGATCGTTTCGCATTCCCGTGTCGAGATGGATTCTGCGAACGGCGATACCGTGAGTCTGCAACTCTGCTTTGCCGATGGCTCGATCGGCACCATCCACTATTTTTCGAACGGCTGTAAAGCCTTCCCCAAGGAGCGGTTGGAGGTGTTTGCTGCCGGGCGTGTACTGCAACTGGATAACTTCCGCAAGCTTCGCGGATTTGCCTGGCCCGGGTTCAACAAAATGAATCTGTGGCGGCAGGACAAAGGGCAAAAAGCGTGTGCGGCGGCGTTTGTGGGTGCGATTCGCGAGGGCGGAGCGGCACCGATACCATTTGAAGAAATTGCAGAAGTGAGCCGCGTGACAATCGAATTGAGTCAGCCGTAGCAACATCGCCGTGTCTTTGTCCCGTTACTTCCATACGTTGCGCTACCTGCGTCCGATCCAGATTTATGGACGTTTGTGGCATCGGCTCAATCCGGCTCTTCCGGATGTACGACGGCCACCTTCCCTCCGTCAACTGTCCGGATGTTGGCTGGAGGCTGTCGATCGACCTGCATCCATGCTGGGTGTCGATACATTCCAGTTTTTGAATGTCGTCGGTTCTGTGGATAGCGCAAAGGGCTGGAATGATGCCGAGAAGGAAAAACTGTGGCTCTACAACCTGCATTACTTTGACGATTTGAATGCGGCAGGTGCCGAAGACAGGGTTGCATGGCATCGTGCATTGATTGCACGCTGGGTAGAAGAAACCCCACCGGGAGTCGGTAATGGATGGGAACCCTACCCGACGTCATTGCGCATTGTGAACTGGATCAAATGGGCGCTGCAGGGCAATGACCTGGAAGCAACGTGGACAGATAGTCTGGCGGTGCAGGTGCGGTGGTTGCGCCGCCATATCGAGTGGCATTTGTTGGGCAACCATTTGTTTGTCAACGCCAAGGCACTGGTTTTTGCCGGGCTGTTCTTTGCAGGAGATGAGGCTGCCGAGTGGTTGGCGCAGGGTTTGAAGATCCTTCGTCGGGAAGTGCCAGAACAGGTGCTCGCCGACGGTGGGCATTTCGAACTGAGCCCGATGTACCAAGCAATCATTCTTGAAGACATGCTGGATCTGGTGAACGCTAACGGTGCCTGGCCCGGTCATGTTCCCGGTGATGTGGTGGCGCAGTGGCGCGAAGTCGTGCCGCGGATGTTGTGCTGGCTTAAGGGGCTGACTCACCCGGATGGCGGGATCGCTTTTTTTAACGATGCGGCATTGGGCATCGCGCCGGATTACGCGGCCCTTGAGGGATATGCGCGGCGTTTGGGTATCGAGCCAGTCCCGGCGAAGCCCGCAGAAACACATATACATTTCCTGGATTCCGGTTATGTGCGGATGGAGCGGGGTGATGCGGTAGCGTTGCTTGATGTCGCCCGGATCGGGCCGGATTACCTGCCGGGGCATGCGCATGCGGATACGCTTTCATTTGAGCTTTCACTGTTTGGGCAGAGGGTGGTGGTGAACTCGGGCGTCTCTCGATATGGGCTTGGCCAGGAGCGTCTGCGTCAGCGGGGAACGGCAGCTCACAGCACAGTTCAAGTGGACAGGGTCGATTCCAGTGAGGTCTGGGGCGGATTCCGTGTAGCCAGGCGGGCATACCCTTTCGGTTTGGAGTTGAGCGAGTGCGAGGATGCCCTGGCAGTCGTTTGCGCGCACGATGGCTACCGCCGTTTGCCGGGGCAGGCGATCCACCGGCGGCACTGGCGGTTGGGAGATCATTTTCTGCAAGTGACAGATACCATCGAGGGGCGATTCCACGAAGCGGTTGCGCGTTATCACTTCCATCCGGAGGTGACGGTGACAGGTGAAGGAGGGGAGGGCATGCTATCGCTGCCCGATGGGCGGGAAGTAGGCTGGTCTGTGACGGGCGGGGTAGCCAGGGTGTCGGCTTCTACTTGGCATCCCGGGTTCGGGCAATCGACTCCGAACCAGTGCATGGAGGTTGTGCTTGATGGTTCTGAAGCAACGGTGGAGTTGGTTTGGAAGTGATTTGAACCCGTGTACCTTTACCGGAAGACTTCGGCATACTCCTGACATCCGCCAATATCGAGGCCCATTTAACACGCCTCCGCGCCGAGAGAGCTGAATATCGACGCGCTCACCCCGAAGATATCTTGGGAATAGAGGCGATGGCACGCGAGGTTGCCAAGACCAAACATTGTAAAAATCTTCTGCCATGCGTAACATAGCAGAAGATTTTTAACTTTAAGTAGTATCACGCTTTTTTTACTTGGAGCTTGATCAGCTCGTTGTGGTATTGCGTAAGCCATTTGCCGAGTAATTGGAGCGTTTAATCATGGGTGTCCATCTAACAGGGGAGTTATATTTTGACCTTCCCCCGAAAAATCGTCTTCCAAGGGTGACGTAAAATTAACGATCCCATTGGAAATGGAAGATGATGAAGATACGGTTTGATATGCACATTTTGTTTCTAACAGATAATTTTCCTCCAGAGGTGAATGCGCCAGCTTCGCGTACCTTTGAGCATTGCCGTGAATGGGTGAGAGCGGGACATCGCGTAACGGTGATTACCTGCGCGCCGAACTTTCCAAAAGGCAAGGTGTTTGATGGGTATCGGAACAGGTTGTGGCAGTCCGAAGAGATAGATGGCATTCAGGTGATCAGGGTGTGGAGCTATATCACTGCCAACGAGGGATTTGTGAAGCGTATTCTGGATTACCAGAGCTTCATGGTGATGGCTATCCTGGCGTCACCGTTTGTGCGTGGCGTGAATGTGGTGGTGGGGACTTCGCCACAGCTTTTTACGGTATGTGCCGCATATGTGGTCAGTCGGTTTAAACGGATCCCTTTTGTGTTCGAACTTCGGGATTTGTGGCCGGAATCGATACGTGCGGTTGGAGCAATGGGCGATTCGCGCTTGCTGGATGCTCTGGAGCGTGTTGAGTTGTTCCTGTATCGCAAGGCTGCACGCATTGTTTCGGTGACGCACTCGTTCAAGCGTAATCTGGTCAGCAGAGGAGTTGATGCGAACAAAGTCGTAGTGGTGACCAATGGGGTGGATGTCAGCCGTTTTAGGCCGCAACCCCGCGA
>JAVHQJ010000028.1:0-5054 GCA_036171075.1 Sideroxydans sp.
CTTCGATACGCCCGCTACGCGTGCTACTCAGGGCGAACGGTGTCTCACCCAATGAGTGTCCATTCCGTTCGTGCTGAGTAGCGCGGTTTTATGCGCGTATCGAAGCATGTGCAGAAAGCCAACTGCCGTTGCTAGGATTAAGCGGTCTGATCGCGTTCTGTATCAGGAACTACACGACAACATCGAAGCGCCTACTTTGTGGCGCGCCCAGTCGGGACGTTTGGCAATTAGTTCGGCAGGATGATGGTCCGCGTAGGGTGTGCGTGCGGCTTCTAGCAGGCGATGCACTAAATTTAAGTCGCCCTGCTGTGCCGCTTCGATGGCTTGCTGCGCAAGATAATTACGCAACACAAAACGCGGATTCACTTGGTTCATGCGCGCCGTTCTTGCTTCGTTATCACTCGCACCCAATCGTTGCACGTAGCGCGTGAGCCACGCAGCGAAGTGCGTACGTTGCTGATTGAACTGCGCTTCCTGATAGAAGGCACTCGCCAACACCTCAACCTGCACTGCCTGTGTATCTAGCTGTGCCAAGCAGCGAAAAAATTCCGTCATATCCACTTCGCTTTGTTGCATGAGTTGAAATATATTGGCAATCAATTCGGCGTCGCCCTCCTGCCAATCGCCCAAGCCAAACTTGCCCGCCAACATGCGCTGCATGCCTTGTTGCAAGCTTGCATCGAAATGCGCCAATCCCTCATCTAACAAACTTTGCGCAGGTGCGATGCGCGCCAAGGCTTGTGCCAGCCGCTGCAAATTCCAACGCGCTACGTTGGTTTGATCGCCATAACAATAACGCCGCACCTCGGCATCGGTGGTGTTGGGTGTCCAACCCGGATCAAAATCTTCTATCCATCCGTATGGGCCGTAATCCAGCGTCAAGCCGAGGATGGACATGTTGTCGGTGTTCATTACGCCATGCACAAAACCCACTCGCATCCACTCCACCACCAAATAGGCAGTGCGTTGGCACACCTCGCGAAACCATGCGCCAAAACGGTGTGACGCATCACCACTCAAATGAGGGAAGTGCGTTGCAAGGGTGAAATTCAGCAGGCGCTTGAGCAATTCCAACTCGCCATGTGCAGCGAGTATTTCAAAACTCCCAAAGCGAATAAAACTAGGCGCAACGCGACACACCACGGCACCCGGCTCATGCTGCGGGTTGCCGTCATACAGCATGTCACGCAGCACACCGTCGCCCGTGGCTATCAACGACAGCGCACGCGTAGTCGGCACGCCCAGATGGAACATGGCTTCGCTACACAAAAATTCCCGCAAGGAAGAACGCAATACCGCACGACCATCAGCACGCCGCGAATAGGGTGTCATGCCGGCCCCCTTTAATTGCAGCTCCCAACGCTCACCGCGTGCATTCACAGTCTCACCCAAACTAATGGCGCGACCGTCGCCTAACTGCCCTGCCCAATTGCCAAATTGATGCCCACCATAGCGCATGGCATAAGGCACCATGCCGGGCAACAGCGCATTGCCCGCAAACACCTGCGCAAACGCATCCGCGCTAACGTCCTGTGCTTGTAGTCCCAATAGCGCCGCCACTTCGGGGGCATAAACCAACAAGCGCGGCGAACTCACAGGCGTGGGCAACACACTCGCCCAACATACATTCGGCGTTTGCCGCGAATGCGTTTTTCCGCTCGCGTCGCCCGGCAATTCACGGATAAACGCATTATCAAAATGCAAGGCGTCAATGAGGCTCATGGCGCGTCGAATTCAATCGTTTGATAGACCACATGCACCACCTCCAACTCTTCCACACCATCCGGTAGCGGCAACTTTACCAAGTCGCCCTCACGCGCTTTAAGCAGCACACGCGCCAGCGGCGACACCCAGCTGATATGTCCCTTGCTGGCATTCGCCTCGTCAATGCCGACGATACTATAGGTGCGCTCTACCCCATCACCATGAAGCACCTCCGACACGTTACCGACGGAGGCGGCCGTTTGCGGGAGGAGGTGCAATGCGCTCGCTCCCGCACCAGCGGGCTTCGCCCCACCGTGTCGCGAGCGCACTGTCACTGTTGCGCCAAAAAATACTTGGTCACACTCACCGCGTTGTGCAGGGTCGAGCACTAAAGAATTTTCCATCCGCTTGGCGAGGAAACGTAAGCGACGGTCAATCTCGCGCAGACGTTTTTTGCCATAGATGTAATCGCCGTTTTCAGAACGATCACCATTACCTGCCGCCCACGACACGGTCTGCACCAATGCGGGACGCTCCACATCCAGCAGCTGCATGTACTCTTCTTTCAAACGACGATAGCCCTGCGGCGTCATGTAATTTTTAGTGCCCACGGGAAGCGCGGGTAGCGACACGCCTTCTTCATCGTCGTCATCGTGATCCGTTTCGCGGGTGAATGCTTTATTCATGATTCCTCAAAATTAAGAAAGGTCGTCAATTTGACGACCTTTCGGATAATACAGATACAGCGCTATTCCTTTACGTACAACTCAAAAAGGGATGTCGTCGTCAAAGTTGTCGAAGTTACTTTTTGCAGCGGGGGCAGCGGCTGGTCTTGCTGCGGGGGCGCTGCGTGCAGGGGCGGGAGAGGAAGCTTGATTCTCCACCACTTCAAAGCTGCCACCGCTCGATTTGCCGCCGAGCATTTGCATTTCGTTGACGATAATTTCGGTGATGTATTTTTCTACGCCCGCTTTGTCGGTGTATTTGCGCGATTGAATGCGACCTTCAATATAAACCTGCGAGCCTTTCTTCAAATACTCGCCTGCGACTTCCGCCAAACGACGATAAAAAACCAAGTTATGCCATTCGGTTTTTTCTTGCTTCTCGCCATTTTTATCTTTGTAGTTTTCCGACGTGGCAATAGACACATTGGTGACCGCCTCGCCATTGGTCATAAAACGAGTTTCAGGGTCTTTGCCCAAACGTCCTACCAAGATTGCTTTATTAACTGACATCTATTTCTCCCTAAAATTATTTCGCTAACACCCACCACCCACCGATTTAACCCATCCTGCCTAGCCGTTATTTTCCACGCCAACTAATGCGCCCACGCCAGATTCGTCAAATCCGCTCATCTCTACTTTGAGACAAGCGATGTGTTCGCTGGCAATCACTAACACTTCCTGCACACCGCGTAATTGTGCCAGAGAGAGGCGCAATTTGTCCGCTGCATCTTCGCTTAAGGCGGGCAGGCTATACATCTTGGTCATCAAGGGTTGTGGGGGCTGCATGCTTGAGGCAACCACAAGCCACAGCAGCAACATCACCACCGCAAAAATAAGCACCGCATTGCCGCCATACACCTGCATCAACAAGCCGCCCATGGCCGAACCGAAGAATGCGCCCAAGAACTGCACGCTGCTAAACACGCCCATCGCTGTGCCTTTTGCATCCAGCGGCGCAATTTTGCTGACGATGGAAGGTTGCGTGGCTTCCAAAACATTAAACGCGGTGAAGAACACCAGCAGTGACAACGCCACGCTCCAGATGCTGTCGTGCCAAAAAAGGATGCCCAGTTGCGCCAGCGCTGCCACGCCGATGGAGGCCATGAACACCTGCTTCATTTTGTTTTGTTTTTCGGCAATCACAATTGGCGGCACCATCAACCCAAATGCGATGAGCATGACGGGCAAGTACACCTGCCATTGATGCGTAATGTCCAGCCCATTGGCACGCAAAATAAACGGTACTTGCATGAACACCGACATCAAAATTGCATGTAGGGTGAACACGCCAAAGTCCATACGCAGCAGGTCTTTGTTACGCAACACCTCGGCGAATTTTCCCTTGCTCGCTTGCGTGGTGGAGTGAAAGCGCTTGATAGCGGGATTGGGAATAAACCACAACACCATCGCAATGGATACGAAGGCCAGCACCCCCGTCAACACAAAGATGCCGGACATGCCAACAAGTTTGTACAACAGCGGTGACAACACCATCGAAATCGAAAACGTGATGCCAATGGTGATGCCGATAAACGCCATCGCCTTGGTGCGTTGCTCTTCACGCGTCAAGTCAGCCGTAAGCGCCATCACCGCCGCGTTAATTGCGCCCGCGCCTTGAATAACGCGCCCCGCGATAATCCAATAAATATCATCCGCCGAAGCCGCGATGAAGCTGCCCGCCGCGAACAACAACAAGCCGATGATGATGATGGGCTTGCGCCCGTAATGGTCAGACAACCACCCTGCCGGAATCTGCAAAATCGCTTGCGTCAGCCCATACGCGCCCAGCGCAATCCCAATCAGAAATGGGCTTGAGCCGCCGGGCAGGTCTTCGGCATACAGCGCGAAAATAGGCAGAATAATGAACAAGCCCAACATACGCAGGCCATAAATACTCGCCAAGCCAATACTGGCGCGGCGTTCAAAAGGAGTCATTGCGGAATTTGCAGCGGGCATGAAGCAGTCATGGATTTTTATGAGGCGCGCATCTTAACAGGTCACGCCTTAACCTGCCGAGAGCAAGCTACTCGCATGGAGGTTTTGCATGTCGCATGTCCAATCAATGCCAGCTTGGTGAGAATGGAAGTTATGTATGTTTGGGGAAGCCCTCGTTTTCGAGTATATTGCGCAGTCGTTTTTCACACTCATTTCCCAACATGGAATACATCAAGATTCGCGGTGCGCGCACCCATAACCTGAAGAACATTAGCCTCGATCTGCCACGTAATCAGTTGGTGGTCATCACGGGGTTGTCTGGCTCGGGCAAGTCCTCTCTCGCGTTCGATACGCTGTATGCCGAGGGGCAGCGGCGTTATGTGGAATCTCTGTCGTCCTATGCGCGGCAGTTTTTGCAGTTGATGGAGAAGCCGGATGTGGACCTCATTGAAGGTCTTTCCCCCGCGATCGCCATCGAGCAAAAAGCCACGTCGCACAACCCACGCTCGACGGTAGGTACGGTCACCGAGATACACGATTACTTGCGCCTGTTGTTCGCGCGTGCGGGCGATCCTTTCTGCCCGCAGCATGACATCGTGTTGCAGGCACAATCGGTCGGGCAGATGGTCGATCATGTGTTGGCACTCCCTGCCGACACCAAGGTGATGATCCTGTCGCCCATCGTGGTGG
>JAVHQJ010000029.1:0-1083 GCA_036171075.1 Sideroxydans sp.
ATGATGATTAGATGGTATAGCATTGGCTCATGACGGCATGGCGATAGTTTCCAGACATGGTGGCGACATCCAAGCTGGTTGGTAGCCGTATCGGCCTGCACCCACTGGGCGTGGTCTTCGCGCTGATGGCCTTCGGCCAGCTTCCATCTTCTTCGGCGTGCCGCTGGTGCTGCTGATTTCGGCGATGCTGCTGGTGGGTTTGCGCCATCCCAAGGACTGGTACCTGGCCAGTGCCATCTACAAAAATTGACTTGACGTAACTGCTGCGGCATTGCCCCGGGGTGGGTTCCCACGCTGGATAATTTCGTCGCGCGGCGCAACGCCGAACTGCTGTCCGTGCTGTGCCATGCCCTGGTTGCTCCTCAGGATGCACGCTGCCTTTACGTCTGGGGCGAGAAGGGTAGCGGCAAGAGCCATTTGCTTCAGGTGGCCGTCGGTATTGCGCGGACACGGGGATCGATCTCGGCTATGCCTGTGCGATCATACCGGCTGCAGCGCAGGTGGTGACAGTGAATAATGTCGACAAACTGGATGATGCCGCGCAGATATCGCTGTTCGAACTCTACAACCACCAGCGCGAGAACGGCGGCCTGCTGCTGGTATGCGGGCAATCTGCCCCCGTGCATCTGTATGTGCGCGATGACCTGCGCACCCGTTTGGACTGGGGGCTGGTGTACCAGGTGCACGCGCTGAACGACAGCGAGAAGGAACAGTCGCTGCAGCAGCATGCGCGCACACGCGGTCTGCTGCTGCCGAAGGAAGTGAGCACCTATCTGTTGCGGCACGGCCGCCGCGACTTGCCTGTGCTGCTGGCGACGCTGGATGCACTGGACGAGCATTGTCTGCGGCTGAAGTGTGCAGCATCGGTGCCGCTGCTCAAGGAAGTTATGTCAAGGAAGTTATGGCAAGTACGGGGTGAATTTGGCACAATGCTAATCGGCCGGGGAGAAGTGCCGGCTTCTAGATTTCTCAACTCAAATCTTAAGGGGATCAAAATGTTGAAGAGAGCGACATTTGCAGCACTGGTTCTAGCGGTACTTCCCACGCAGGGTAATGCGGCAGATGGCACGGCGCGCCTTGATG
>JAVHQJ010000030.1:0-1082 GCA_036171075.1 Sideroxydans sp.
ACATCAGGATAGCGATAAATTTTCGGATTGAGCGTGACATGGGGAAAGTATGTTCCGCGTGCTGTCCGCTTGTCAATTTATCCGAGGAAAGTATGCGTGGCTGGAATATACCGACACTCGGAAATGGGCAAGTTTGCCGCCGGGGATTGAGGCGCGCGCGACTGCCAAATTTTGCCGACAAAATTTCCCTAATTTTTATAGGGGCTGATAATATCGCCCCCCGTTGCCCATGGGGTTTCGTCCACCAATGATGAGTGAGGTTATATGGCTTATTTCTTCGGTTTGATTAAACAGATCTCACTGGGACGGCTGTTGCTGCTGCTTTCCGCAACCGCGATGCTGATGGCCTTTTTGTTGCTGTATGGTCTGTCCGACGTGGTGCGCGACTATGCGGTTCATGATCTGGCGCGGGAAGATGCGCGGCAAACCTCGCAACTGGTATTCCAGAGCCTGTATTCGACCATGCGCAAGGGCTGGAGCAAACCGGAAATCAACGATTCCATTGCGCGACTGAATCAGAGTTTCCCCAGCTTAAAGATTCGGGTCTACCGTGGCGAGGTCGTCGCCCACCAATTCGGTGCGATGCCAGGCGAGCAGAGCCGCGTCGCGCAGGATCAGGCATTGCGGCACGCGCTGGATAACGGTGAGGATGCGTTGCTGTTTCCGAGTCAGGATGCCATTCGGTATCTCTATCCGGTGCGAGCCGAGGCCGAATGCCTTGTCTGCCACACACAATCGCACGTGGGCGCGGTGCATGGCGTGATCGACATTACCTATCCGATCAACAACCTCAAAGTCTCGTTCAACGGGGTGTTGAATACCATGCTGGGCTACACCCTGCTCATCATCGCCCTGGTCTTCCTATTGTTGTACTTCAAATTGCGCAACCTGTTGGTGCGGCCGATTGCCAACCTGGTCAGCATGATGCGCGAGGTCACCGAAGACATGGATTTCACCCACCGCGTTAGTGCCAGAAACCCGCTGACCGAATTGCAGAATCTGGTGGGGTATTTCAACGGCCTGTTGAAGGCAGTGCACGAGTACAACGAAAAACTGGAGGAATTGTCCACCCACGATCCGCT
>JAVHQJ010000031.1:0-1081 GCA_036171075.1 Sideroxydans sp.
GGGTTGGATTAAGCGTTTTGTGCATTTCTATCACAAAAAACACCCGCGCGATATGCGAATTCCAATAGGGGACAGACCACGGTTTAAAAACCCCCGCCAAGCCGCACCCTCCCTATTCCTACAAATCTGAGTTCATCATGCCTCGCTGCGCTGACATCGTATTACCGAATTGAAAACCGTGGTCTGTCCCCTATTTCGTGTCGCCCTATTTCGTGTCCCCTATTTCGTGTAACGTAAAAGTAACCGGCGCTGCGCGGCTTTATCGCGCAGCGTCCGTGTTGACTGCCGGGTTAGGCGTATTGTGGCAACCATTTTCAAACCAGCGCGCACGCAAACGATGTGAAACTTGCAATATGGGTTGTTCAACCAGCCGATAACCTACCCATCCATAACCAACAACGGCTGCCAACATAATGAGGAAGGCGAGCATATTGTCTAATAAGCTGTTCGGCACTGGAGATGCCCTCAGCCATAACCGACCGATTGCAGAAAGAACAAGAACATGAGACAGGTACACCGTATACGAAATATCACCGATGAATTGCATGGATTTTGGAACGGTGAATTTACTTAATTTTTCAAGCGTCATAACGGAAAGCACGAGAAGTCCATACAGAGTACCAATGACGCTCACTCGCAAAAGCCCCTCTTGTTTCAGAATATCGAAGGCATAAACAATAGGAATCCCGACCGATAGAACAAGAGTAATTATCAAGACGGCATTACGCGCTGACGTTCTTGGAACGTGCCCTTTGGAAATAAAGATTGCAACCAATGCGCCAATGATGAACTCAAGCGAATATGGATGAAGAGCAATACGTGCGCCTACCGACAAATCGGTAATCGTAACGAGCATATTGACTATAGTGACTATTGCACCCCACAAAACTAGTGACGGTAATAGTAAACGTTCATGGAATTTTAAAAGGACAGTGAACACGAGATAGAACCACAATTCGTGAATGAGTGACCAAGCAACCATGACAAGCGGTAGCTGATTGCTGGGCAATAAAAGAAATGACGAAATAAACTGGGTTTGATGTCCTTGCGAGGAATTGACCCAATTGGGTTTGATTAAAAA
>JAVHQJ010000032.1:0-1080 GCA_036171075.1 Sideroxydans sp.
TTGGCCGATGGCCTGCGCTGGAAATTTAGGTGGTTTCTGGATGAGAACTAGTTACTTTTTCGTTTTGAGCAGTCAGGTCGGTAATGTTGGCCTGCGCTTCTTTCAGCGCTTGATCTGACTCGACTAGTTTGGCTTTCCATTTAAAACCAACCACGCTGCCTTCTTCAAAGCCTGCATTGACTAATAACCCGTTAAATGTTGTTGGAAAAATGAGTAACAGCACACCAAAGACAAGCAGGATCGTGTCTCGTAACAGGGCTACAAAGTCTTTCCAAATTGCCAAAAAAGATCGTTTATTTTCTTGCGTTGATTCAGCAGTCATTTGTAATCTCCTGAGTTATGCGGCCGCGCCTTCTTCATCTTCCATACCAACAACACAAAACAACAGATGCCAGTTTTAATGCCGTGTGTTTCTGGTAATCACCCTAACGTCCTAATCTGGAAGCGTCAATATGCCAGATGGCTTAGCTGTTTTTCTGAAGTGTTGCCTGGAAAGACTTATTGAATGGTGTTTTTGGCACAGAACAAGCTGACAATTGCCTATTTCAGGCTTGGCATGTACAACCTGAATTGGGATGAATCCAGGGGTTGGCGGTAATAATTTCCCCGGGGGATTTGGAGCGTACATGCAGCAGGTTACAGTGAGTTACGGGTTGATCCTGACCACGCCGTTCCCGCCTGCGATGCCGCTGATCACGCGGCCCGAGGTGGTGCGTATCTGTACGGTGTCGCCTTCGCCAGCGTTGTTCAGTGCCACGCCCGATGCGCTGATGTTGAAGCCGCTGCCGATGATGGATAGTTGCACGGATTGACTCTGCTTGACGCTGTAGGCGGCGCGCATCATGGTTTCTTTCAGAATCGTCCCCGAGCCTACGCTGTAGCGCATCACTTGTCCGACCACGCGGCCGGCATCGGTCAATCCGCCGGATTGAGTGGTTTCGATGGTCTGGCGGGTGAGGTCTTCTTGATGGATGACTTGTCCCGCAGACAGTGCGCGGGCACTGATCAGCAGGTCCATGCTGACTCTGATTTGCACCGGGATGAAGAGATGCCAGCCGTTGACTTCGTTGCAGCGTACGC
>JAVHQJ010000033.1:0-1070 GCA_036171075.1 Sideroxydans sp.
TTGTATTTTCAGTAGCCATGTCGTTGCTTCCTTCCTGCTTTATCAAGTTCCCCCGCTTCCTGTTTCGCCCGTTTCTCTGTTTTTCGGTTCAAACGGGAAATGCACTTACCCGCTTCCCGCTTCCCCCTTCTCCCTATAGGAAGGGGGGTGGAACGGGTGGGGGGGGAACGGGGTGATTATTTGTCCCATAACCAATCCCCTTTCATGGTCAGATAGCCGCGCTCTACCAGTCCAGTGATTGCAGTCTTGGCGCGTGATGTTTTGTGCTTGGCATCGGCGGGGATGCGTACTGCTACCAGTGCCACGGCATCGGAGTATTGAATGCACGGCCTTCCTGTTGGTGCGCCTTCCTTCCCGTAGTGTTGAGACTTGCGCAAGGCATCGCCCAAGGCTTCGTTTGCAATCTTTTGATTGCTTCGCAGCATCGGCATTTTGGCTTGCTTGATTGCTTCGGCAGAATCATCCGGCACTATCACGCATGAAGTGATTTTCTCGCCTTCGTCATCGTTTCCTACGGGCACAATCTCCAGCTTGAACGGGTGCGCCTCTCCATCCTCGCCATCCTTTGATTTGGCAATCAGCCATTCGCGGTTATCACCATCCCGGCGCACCTCGATTGCGGCATCAAGTGCGGCATGAAGGCTTGAGTGTCCGCGCAGCCCCTTTGATGCGTCCTTGCCAGTATGGTGAACCAGCACCACCAAACCACCGACAAGCGTTTGCAGTTGCTTGGATGCGGCGATAATCTGCCCCATGCTTTTGCTGTCGTTCTCATCCGCACCCGGCGCGGCTCGGTTCAGTGTGTCGAGTACCACCACATCCGCACCCTGTCCGGCGGCCTTGATTGCTTGTGCAAGGTCGGTTATGTCCTCACCATCCAGCAGGCTAAACGGTTGCACCAGATAGCGGATATTCTGCGCAGTCGCACCATGCCGGATGCGATATGCAGCAACACGGCCAGCAATCCCGCCTTCACCCTCAAGGGCGCAATACAGCACATTGCAAGGCTTGGTTTTATATCCGAACCATTCACGCCCGGCGGCCAGTGCTTGCAGGGCATCCAGTACCAG
>JAVHQJ010000034.1:0-1067 GCA_036171075.1 Sideroxydans sp.
CATCTTGGATGTATCACTATCTCGAAATGTCGTAATGCAAGACCTGACCCCGATCCCCCCGATCTGTGGGGCGAACTGGTTTAACTGATAAGTTGTAATAACATAAGACGATAAGCATATCGTGTTCGTTGCAGCAGCTATAGGGGGTTGAAATGCGTATAGTTATTTTGATGGTATTACTGGCTTTAAGCGCTTGTGACAGACAAAGCAATGAATGGGTTAAGTTAGGTGGTGATGAGCTCATGACTGTTTACTACAATCCAACCTCTCTTCATAGGGATGGAGACATTGCGACGATGTGGGTGATGGTTGACTACAATGCTCGGTGGGTTCACAAGAGTGCAACAGAGCCCGTATACCTTTCTTATAGAACAGAATATCAATTCGACTGCAAGAAAGTTACATCTTCTACTGGCTATTTTATTCATTTTTCTGAAAATATGGGAAATGGCAAAGTGGTTGAATTAGGTGATCCTTATCCGAGCCAACTTGCATTAGATAAGCGCACTATGTTTTTGGAGAAAGCTTATCGTGTCAGGCAAATGCGGGAAAATGGGGATACTGGTAATGAGCAGGAGTTGATGGATGCTGCTGAGGCAATGACTAAGTCGCTACAGTATGGGTTTCATATTAGAAAAGTAGGCGATATTTACACTGTAGATAGAATGTCTGGTGGGGGATGGTCATCAGCAGAAAATCCGAATGGAGTGCTATTTAATGCGGCTTTTAAAAGATAGTTTTTTAAATTCACTAATTCAAATTCTTGGTTCGGGATACGCAAAAATGCGTATCCCATCTACTGTTAAGTAAGCGACACATGTTCAAAGACAACGGTTTGTAGTTGCTCTATTTCTTTTAGCAAAACTTCGAGTTGTGGAAAATTTTTATTTCTCCGGGTTCTATATTCGAAATTTTTGTTTGCGTAGGTCTCTGATAGTTTAAGAATATTAGATAAAGATACCCTTTCTGTGAGTCCTGCTTCATGCGCTTGTTCAACCAAATTTTTAAGATTGTGTTTTATTTTTTTGAGTTCGGTTTTGGTTTTACCTCTTTTGCTCAAAAATGAT
>JAVHQJ010000035.1:0-1067 GCA_036171075.1 Sideroxydans sp.
AGGGAGGAGTTGATCTATCATCTTTGCGGGGTGGGACATGATGCGGCGCATAACATCCTCCAGATATTCCTGGGGATTGATATTCAGATTACGGCAGGTTTGTACCAGTGACAGAATTGTTGCGGCAGAGCGACCACTATCCTCACTACCTATAAAGAGCCAGTTTTTTCTTCCGATGGTAAGAGGTCTGATTCCTCTTTCGGCAACGTTGTTATCGAGCCTTGCATCGGGGTGATTGATGTAGTTTTGCAGGTAGGGTGCAAGGCCCATATAGTAGTTAATCGCTTTACCAAAGTTTGATTTAGGCAATATACCGCCAGCAAGGATGCGCTCCTTGATTTTTGCTGTCATCTTATCAAGAATCGGTTTTTCCAGTTCACAGCGTATACGAATGCGCTCTTCTGGCGTGCGAGACCAGGCGACCCTCTCCAGCATAAAGAGATGCCGTATCCAGCGCAGGACGTGACGGCGCAGATCCAGGTCTCCATTTTCGGCTTCTACGAATTTTCTTCGTATATGAGCCATACAAGGACACCAGATAATGCCATCTTGTTTTGCCAATTTTTCGTAAACTCCGTATTTATCTGAATGCAGCACCCCTTGGTAATCTTTTAAGGTTTTTAGGGGGTGTTCATGATTACGATTAACAGAGAATTCAAAGAACCGATACGGAGGATCTCCGCCTCCACCGCCAGCATAAATCCATATATATGCTTGCTGACAGCGGCTTTTACCTTGTACCTGAAGATCAATCGGGGTCTCGTCGGCAAAGATAACACCGCTTGAAAGAACCTGCTTCTTCATCGCCTCATAAATAGGATTAAGTGCCGTTCCAAGCGTAATTACCCATTTGGAGAGGGTCTGACGGCTGATTTTCACTTGGGAGCGTTGCATAATTTCGACTAAGCGATACAGCGGCAGATGGTCAGCATATTTTGAAGTGAGGATATAGGAGAGGAGGCTCTCATCAGCAAGGCAGCGTGGGATAATTGCATCTGGAAGTTTTGCTGACAGCACCCCATTTTCAGGGCGTGATTTTGAAGCATACTTTGGAATCAGATATTCAA
>JAVHQJ010000036.1:0-1062 GCA_036171075.1 Sideroxydans sp.
GTATGGGTAAAGCAGGGGCTATACGCTACAACCAAGAGTTCACCTTGAGCAGATATGTAGAAAATATTTCTGCTGTTTATTTCGAGACTATGTCCCATGCTATTAACGAAGATTAAATATATTCTGGCTGTATTCCTCGCGCTATCCTGCGCAGACATAGCGAATGCAGCTCCGGTGCGAGCATTACATGTAGTGCTAGGCCCGTTGACCACTGCCGATGTTGTGCGAATTGCCGACCTGGCAGCCACGTCTGGGTACAACACAATGATTCTCGATATGGGTAATAAGGTCGCTTTTAAGAACTTTCCCGGGTCACTGTCGAAAACAGCTTGGCGTGTGGATGAACTAGCTGGTGTCGTTAGCTATATTCGTAGCAAAGGAATGGAGGTTATTCCCGGTGTGCCACTCTTGTCTCACCAGTGGCAATTTTTAGCACCAACCCACCCTGAGTTGATGTTTGATGCTCTCACGTACGATCCGAGTAACCCCGTCGTTTACAAGCTTGTCTTACCTTACCTAGATGAAGTGATTGCGACGGTTCATCCCAAAGCAATGCATATTGGACATGATGAGGTCTCCGTAAAATTGCCCGCTGATTATTTTCAGCAAGATGTAAATCTTATCCATGACTACTTAGCAAATAGAAATATCAAAACGTGGATGTGGGGTGATATGTTGATTTCGCGCGATGAGTTCCCGACCATGTTTCCAGAAAATTTAAATGGGAATAAAAATGGATATGGAAAAAAATTACGCGAAAAAATACCCAAAGACGTTTTGATTGGTGATTGGCACTACTGGGAGACACAAGCTGACTTTCCTTCAATCGCTGCATTTCATGCAAGCGGATTGCAAGTGGTAGGCGCGAGTTGGAGAAAAGCGCAAACCACGGAAAATTTTAGCCATTATGCGGCTCTTCATGGTGCAGAAGGTATGATCGTCACCACTTGGTTTGACCCAGATGAGCTACTTGTTGTACATACATGGGATGAGCTGAATAAAATTATTCAAGCATCTGGCGACGTTTTAAATAAGGACTTCCCGTATGCCCAATAAGAACAT
>JAVHQJ010000037.1:0-1061 GCA_036171075.1 Sideroxydans sp.
TTGGGCGTACGCGGCGCAGGGGTTTTGCTTTCTTTATTGATCTTGCCGCTTTACATTCCGGTGCTTATCTTCGGCGCGGGTGCGGTTGAGGCCGACGCCGCCGGTCTGGGCATCGGCGGGCACCTGTCGCTACTGGCGGCCTTGCTGGTGCTGTCACTGTTCTTTTCGCCGATGGCAACGTCGGCTGCACTGAGGATCTCACTCGAATGAAATCATCCGATATTCACTGGTTCAAGTTTGCGGCACCGCAAAACTTTTACTTTTTGGCCGGCAAGATGTGGCCCTGGTTTGCCGCTCTGGCAACCCTGCTGACAGCAGTCGGCCTGTACATCTCATTTTTTGTCGCGCCCGTCGATGCGCAACAAGGCCAAGGCTACCGCATCATCTTTGTGCATGTACCAGCATCGCAGTTGTCGATGTTCATTTATCTGGTGATGGCGGGCTGGGCCGGCTTTGGCCTGGCCTTCAACACCCGTCTGTCGGGCATGATGGCCACGGCGTTGGCACCGACCGGCGCGCTGTTTGCCTTTTTATCACTGGTCACCGGTGCCTTGTGGGGCAAGCCGATGTGGGGCGCCTGGTGGGTGTGGGACGCGCGCCTGACTTCCGAACTTATTTTGCTCTTTCTTTACCTCGGTTTCATGGCACTGCAGGCCTCCATTGATGACCCGCGCCGCGCCGACAAGGCGGGTGCCGTGCTGGCGCTGGTGGGCGCGGTGAACGTGCCCATCATCTATTTTTCGGTCAAATGGTGGAACACCTTGCACCAAGGGGCTTCGGTGTCGATGAAAGGCAGTTCCATGGCCAGCACCATGCTGACCGGTATGCTGATCATGGTGGTGGCGTTCTGGATGTACGCCATTGCCATCATCCTGCTGCGCGTACGCAGCATCATCCTGGAACGTGAACGCCACACCGAGTGGGTGCAAAACACAGTGAGGGCTGAATATGCAGTGGAATAGTGTGTCCGAATTTCTCGACATGGGCGGCTACGCCCTGTATGTCTGGGGCAGTTTTGGCTGCACCGCACTGGTGGCGGTGTTTGAAATCTGGCAGGTGCG
>JAVHQJ010000038.1:0-4922 GCA_036171075.1 Sideroxydans sp.
ACCCCGAAGTCTCCCTCGCAGCGACGAGCAGCGAACGAAAAACCTGATATTGATGACTGTGTAGGGAGCTGGGCATCCTCGCAGACTAATAACCTATTGTTGAATATCCCAAAATAGGTTATTTTGGCGACCAAAACCTGCGATTCTATCTGCCATGATCCCGGGTTCTCATTAGGCAGAAGGGTTAAATCGAGTCTGACCCTGTGCCCGCCACTGTGCCCGCCACCCTGTGTCCGCCTGACACCGTGGCCGACCCTGACCCTGTGTCCGACCCTGTGCCCCTTTTCGGCGGAACCAATAAGCTCCACGGTTCCACGTCCAAGGCACCTGCTATTTTTTCTATGTTGCTCAGCGCAACATTCCATATGCAACGCTCCACCGCTGAGATGTAAGTCCTATCCAGTTCGCATCGGAATGCGAGTTCTTCCTGCGAAATTCCTTGTTTGAAGCGAAGCAGCCGGATGTTATAGGCAAGCGACCCCCTTAACGATTTCTCGAATTGATCTGGCTTGGGATTGGAAACGCGCTTCGGCATAGTGCGCAGAATCCATTATTGTGGTGTTTGTTACCACGGAGTTTGCTTCTCATATAATGTTCGGGTAGAGTGCATTCCTAATAAATGTAAAAACAAAGCTGGGATACGGCGGGATGTAAAACCGGAGGAACTACAAGCAGATAGTAATGGAATAAAAAAGGGGGGTAGCTTGTTTACATCATCTTTTTCGAGCAGGGCAGGCAGCGTTGTCTTTAGACAATTTTTGCGGGAAAAAAGCGGCTGGCTGTGTGTGCTGGCCGCAGCCTGTTTTATCGGTTATGTCGGTCAGGTATGGGCCGTGGACGCTTCCCCGGCGGGAGCGCCTGCTGCACGCACGCCGCTTGAGTCTTTCAGCGAAAACGCCTACATCAAAGACAGGCTCGCCGTTCATGTCGAACACAATTATTTTGACTGGCACGACGACACCAACCGCAGCGGTCGGCAAAACATCACGCCGGTCACCTTCACCTATCGGTACGACGATTTCGATTTTGGCATCCGTCGCGCGTACATCGAATCGGTAAACACCAGTCCCGGGCGTGCAGGCAGCATTGCCGCGTGGAGTGACACTTCGTTAAGCACCTCCTATACGTTCAAGAATTTAGCGTGGCCGGTGAGGATAAGCCTCGACTACAACCTCCCCAACGGCAAGGCCACCCTTTCCGGCAGCGAGAAGAACGCCATCATGGATGGCTCGCTGGTGCAGCAAACCCGTTTCGGCGAAGGCGAAAACATTACGCCGGGAATCGGCGTTACCCATGCTTTCGGCGAGAAAAATGTGTTCGGTGCAGGGATGAGCTTCGTCAAGCGCGGCACGTTCGATCCAAACGGCGATGTCATCAACGATGAAATCAGGCCGGGCAGCGAAACCATTGCGACCCTGCAGTGGCAGCACAGCGAAGAACGGTGGTTGGTCATCGGCGGCCTCATCTATACCTCTTCGGGCGTCACCAAGCGCGGCGGGCTCGACTACTACAAAAAGGGCAACCGTTTTGACGCCAACCTGACCGGCCTCGTTGCATTGCCTTACGAGCAACGCCTGCAAGCCAGCCTCCGCTATTCCACGCAGCATCCCGACCAGTACATAAACAACATCACCGGCAGGCTTCAGCAGGAAGCCGCCAACAGCAACGGCGACAGCACCTACCTGAACCTGGATTGGGGCAAAACCTGGCGCGGTGCGCACACCTTCCACGTCATAGCGGATTACCTTGAAATCCGCGCCAACAGCTACGACCAGATTAACGACCTCTATAACGCCGGGCGGGTTAAAACGAGCTTCGGTATCGGGTATGACTATGCGCTGAACCGCAACGGCAATGTTTCCGTGCAGGCGAAGCGGTTCGAGATGACGGACCGGGCGACACCGGCGACGCTGCGGGATACGCGGTATCGGGGGAATGGCGTGTATGCCGTTCTGAATTATGCGTTTTGAGTCCTGATAGAGAGAGTGCAAATGAATGGAAAAATGATAAGGGATATAGCGATTGCTTTGATCTTCCTTGCAACATCTCCAAGTATCTTGGCCCAATCCGCACAGCCACCAAACTTCGAGATTCCGGTGCGAACTGATTCGGGGGAGAAAGATTTAAATAAAACGATCCTGATAACACAAAGCGGTGGTCCGTCATCTGACGGAACCATCGATGATTTCCATACGGAAGAAAAGGCATATTTTGCGTTGGATATCAGTAGTGAGACTCGTACAGGGAAAGTCGTTGCCTCCGCTGCCGGACGGGTAGTAAAGATTGATCGCGAGAATTTCTATCCGTACATAATTGTCGACCATGGGAACGGGTATTACATAAAATACCAAGAATTCGAGATCGACAAAAATTTAGAAGTGATCGACAAAAAAACAGGAATGCCGACGGAAGTCAAAGCGGGAGAAGTTCTTGGAGACCTTGGGTTTACAGACCGAAAAGGCGGTTGGCATGCATTGCACTGGCAGGTGGAGTACTCGGAAAATAAAAATGTCATACCTGTTACTGGAGCCAGCAAAAAAGAACCCAACTCTAAGTTACAGGGAGTAACGTTGGAAGGTGTGCCAATCGACCAATATAAGTTGAAAGAAGAGATTGGCAAGAAGACTACGATGTTGGAAGCCCAGTCCAATTACTGGAGTCACCCAAGTTCAGCAACATCGAATAACACTCCAGCTATATCCTCTGCCCTGATGCAAAACCAACTCACCGCCATTACCCAGGGCGGTTCTTCGCACATCGGCAGCGCCGCGTTATTCATCGGTCATCATACAAGCACGCCAGCCGTCATCAACCCTATCTTCACCGCATCATTCAAGAACCAAACGGCAGCGGAACAGGGCGTCTACTCCAACTCGCAAGCGTACACCTCATCGGATTGGATAATGCAGAGCGGCGATCCGGCAGTTCATAAAATGGTCGGGAATTCATTCGGGCCGATTACGGCGTCCAACGGCGGCGAGATTACGTCGCTCAACAACGCCAACGTCGTTTCGACGCACATGATCAAAGAGTTTTATCTTCCGCCGGGAACAAAGACAGTGACGCTCACCCTCAATGGCAATTTCGTAACGAATGAGTATCCGGTGTTCGTAGGCTCACAGTACAACGACTATGGTGTTGTCAAATTGATCTCGCCAAGCGGTACTACTACGCAGGTAACAGCATTCAAAGAGGTCTTGAACAGCTCGAACTTCCAGAATGTATCAGGGTTGCCCGCGCCGATGATAGCAACAGGCGGACAAACCGGCTTCAAATCTAGCGTGGCGACGATTCCCGTTGCCGGTGGCGGCAAAGTCATTGTGGATGTGCAGGTGCATAACGTCGGCGATACGGCGTACCCAAGTGCGGTACTCATGAACAACATTCAACTTAAATAAGGGAGAGGGAAATGGCAGCCGATCAGGAGCAAAACGTACAAAAAATTGTTGTTGTGCAAGTGGCGGGAAAAAGCATGGCGGTGGCGATTATCTTGGCCATTCTGTTTGGCTCGTTGGGCATGATGTATGCGACGGTGATGGGCGGGGTTGTCATGCTGGTAATTTCATTGCTGGCCGCTGTTTTTACGCTCGGCTTCGGCCTGTTCATCACTTGGCCGATTTGCGTCAACTGGGCTGCGGTTGCGATGAATACGCACAACAAAAAGGCGCTGGCGGCATAGAAGTGGCGCGGCCAAATCATCAATTGAATATAGCCAGCGCAAGGGCGCGGGGCTAGATAACGGAGGTGTGTTGTGAAGAACTTGAAAAGTGTAGGTTTGGTATTAGCTGTCATTTTGCTCTCTGGTTGTGCCGCAGTTTCCGATAAAATGAGCAGTATTTCTTCTGGAGGAGGGGACGCATCCCCAGTGTCTGGTACGGCGGTTTCAACGGGTGATGGTCAGAAAACTGAAAGTTCGGGCAGTAAAGGTCTCGCGCGTTGTTCTAGAAATTACGGACGCATTGCAATCGAAGAAAATCCCATGAACGGGCAGGTATTGTCCGCTATGGGCTTATCGTCGCCTTTACCGCTGGCGCGTCATGCAATCATGCAATCCGGTTGTTTTACGGTTGTCGACCGGGGTGCTGCATTCGCCATGGGTGAGCGCGAGCGCGAAATTTCCGGTGAAATGGGTGGTTCAAGGCAACGGAAGACTTCAACCGCACGATGGGCATTGCGGGTTGAAGTTCCCCAACCGACTACACAAACAGGCGGCGGTGCTGCGGGTCTTCTGGGTATCGTTCCCGGGCTTGGTGGCTTTGGCGCAGCGGCGGGAATGATCGCAGGGAGCATTAGTTTCTCCGAAGCACAGGTATTGCTGACTGTGGTTGATCTCCAGACAAGTGAACTAGTTGCCTCGGTGACTGGAACCGGAAAGAGTACCGACATCGGTATCGGTGGTGCATTTTTGTCTGGCGTCTCGGTTGGAGGTGGAGCATGGGGTAACAGTCCGGCCGGCAAGGTCGTTGCGGCTGGGTTCGTTGATGCAATAAATCAACTTGTGCCTGCCATGGAAAAGGTGGCATTTGCAACACCTGCCCCTACACGAGCCGCAACTGCAACCACACTTGTTCAGCGTGTTAGGCGGTCTGTGTCGAAAAAATAATGACACACCGCGCGTAAGGTGTAATACCAATTCCAATTAAAATCAGTAAGAATTTCCTCCCCTTAAAGGGGAGGATTAAGGAGGGGATGGGTTGGTTTGACGTGGCTATAACCCATCCCCATCCCACCATTCCCCTTGAAGGGGAAGGTGTCGTTTCTATCGAGAATTGGCATAATGCAGTAAGTTAGGGCGGTAACAAGCGAAGCGCATTGCACCAGAAGTTCTCATGCTGCACCCTGTTGCCGTATGGATACTCCCTTTTTCCCATGGAGTTGCGCTAGAATGCGCACATTAAAAAAGGAAAACTATCTCATGAGAA
>JAVHQJ010000039.1:0-21175 GCA_036171075.1 Sideroxydans sp.
TGCCGGGCATGACCGTGGTGTGCGGCGATTCCCACACCAGCACGCATGGTGCGTTCGGTGCATTGGCGCACGGCATTGGCACATCCGAAGTTGAACACGTGATGGCAACGCAGTGTCTGGTGGCGAAAAAATCCAAAGCCATGCTGGTCAAGGTGGATGGCAAGTTGGGACATGGTGTGACGTCGAAAGACATCGCGCTGGAAGTCATCGGCATGATTGGTACGGCAGGCGGCACGGGCTACGCCATTGAGTTCGGCGGCGATACCATTCGCGGTTTGAGCATGGAAGCTCGCATGACCTTGTGCAACATGGCCATCGAAGCGGGCGCGCGCGCCGGCATGGTGGCGGCGGATGAGGTTACGTTTGCCTACATCAAAGGCCGTCCTTTCGCACCACAAGCATCGCAATGGGATGCGGCGGTGACGCACTGGCGCACTTTGCACAGCGATGCGGGCGCGAAATTCGACGCCACCATTACGCTGGATGCAGCCAAGATCAAACCCCAAGTGACTTGGGGGACTTCACCCGAGATGGTGCTGCCGGTGGATGGCATCGTGCCTGATCCTGCAAAAATCACCGATGCGGTGAAACGCAGCGACACCGAACGCGCCTTGCAGTACATGGGGTTGAAAGCGAATACGCCGATCACCGAGATCAAGATCGACAAGGTGTTCATCGGTTCCTGCACCAATGGACGTATCGAAGATATGCGCGCCGCCGCCGCTGTTGCCAAAGGCGGCAAAGTCGCTGCGAACGTGAAGTTGGCGATGGTGGTGCCGGGGTCTGGTTTGGTAAAGGCGCAAGCGGAACAAGAAGGGCTGGACAAAATTTTCATCGCGGCGGGATTCGAGTGGCGCGATCCGGGTTGCTCGATGTGCTTGGCGATGAACGATGACCGTTTGTCATCAGGCGAACGTTGCGCCTCGACATCGAATCGCAACTTTGAAGGCCGCCAAGGTCAAGGCGGACGTACGCACCTAGTGAGTCCTGCAATGGCCGCAGCCGCAGCAATCGCGGGTCATTTTGTGGATGTCAGCAAGCAATGAGATTCATGTTGATTGTGTCGGTCTTGTTGTTGTCTGCTTGTAATACCTATCAAGCAGCGCGCGGCAATACGACAGGTTCAAAAGTGGCGGGTGGCGCGAAACAAGATGCGGCAGTGGCAGGTAAGACCATCGAGCGCGCGGCAGGTGAAATTGGGGACGCGCTCAACAAGACGTTCAAATGAACGCTTAAATTACGGACGATAGAAGATGCAAAAATTTGAAAAATTCTCTGGTTTGGTAGCGCCGTTGGATAGAGCCAATGTGGATACCGATGCCATCATTCCCAAGCAGTTCTTGAAGTCCATCAAACGTGCCGGTTTCGGACCGAATGCCTTTGATGAATGGCGCTACCTAGATCACGGTGAGCCGGGCATGGACAATAGCAAACGTCCACTGAACAAGGACTTCGTGTTGAATCAAGCACGCTACCAAGGTGCGCAGGTGTTGCTGGCGCGCGAGAATTTTGGGTGTGGCTCTTCGCGTGAACATGCGCCGTGGGCACTGGCTGATTACGGCTTCCGCGTCGTCATCGCCCCCAGCTTCGCTGACATCTTTTTCAACAACTGCTTCAAGAACGGCATGCTGCCCATCAAGCTGGCGGCGGATAAAGTGGATGCGTTGTTCAAAGCAGTTGAGGCGAAGAACGGCTACGCTTTGGCTGTCGATTTGGTGCAGCAGACGCTCACCACACCCGATGGCAAGGTCTATCAATTCGAGGTGGATGCGTTCCGCAAACACTGTTTGTTGAATGGCTTGGATGACATCGGCCTCACCTTGCAACACAAGGCCGACATCAGTGCGTTTGAAACGAAGCATCGCGCTTCGCAGCCGTGGTTATTTGCATAATTCTCAAAAGGGACAGAAATGAAGATCGCAGTCTTGCCGGGTGACGGCATCGGAACAGAGATCGTTGCGCAGGCAGCGAAGGTATTGGAAGCGTTGCGCAGCGATGGCTTGAAGGTTGAGATGGAATACGCGCATCTCGGTGGTGCGGCGTATGACGCGGAAGGGGATCCCTTCCCACCTTCCACTGAAAAGTTGGCGAAAGCCGCTGATGCGGTATTGATGGGTTCAGTTGGGGGATATCAGTACGACACCTTGCCGCGCGATAAGCGCCCAGAGCGCGGCTTGCTGCGCATCCGCAAGGAACTCAATTTGTTCGCCAATCTGCGTCCCGCTATGTTGTATCCAGAATTGGTCAATGCGTCTGCGTTGAAACCAGATGTGGTCTCGGGGCTGGACATCATGATCGTGCGCGAACTCACGGGCGACATCTATTTTGGTCAACCGCGCGGCATCACGACCTTGCCAAATGGTGAGCGTGAAGGTGTGAACACCATGCGTTATTCCGAATCAGAAATTATTCGTATCGGGCACGTTGCTTTCGGTATTGCGATGAAGCGCAACAAAAAGCTGTGCTCGGTGGATAAGGCCAACGTGCTAGAGACGACTGAGCTCTGGCGGATGGTGATGACCGAGCTTTCCAAGGAATATCCTGAAGTCGCATTGACCCACATGTTGGTGGATAACGCGGCGATGCAATTGGTGCGCGCGCCCAAACAGTTCGATGTGGTGGTCACTGGCAACATCTTCGGCGACATCCTGTCGGATGAAGCGTCGATGTTGACGGGCTCTATTGGCATGTTGCCTTCCGCTTCGTTGGATTCCAACAACAAAGGGTTGTACGAGCCTAGCCATGGTTCCGCACCGGACATCGCAGGCAAGGACATCGCCAATCCATTGGCGACTATCCTGTCGGTGGCGATGATGTTGCGTTACACCTTTAACGATGAAGCCAATGCACAACGTATCGAAGGCGCAGCGCGCAAAGTGTTGCAGCAAGGTCTGCGCACGGCGGACATCTTTGAGGCGGGCATGACTAAAATTGGCTGTAACGCGATGGGCGATGCAGTGGTGAAAGCTTTGTAAAACTTGGGAAGGGTTAAGAGGGAAGGGAGAAGGGTAACGGCAGTCTGGTGGTTTTCACGCTTCCCCCTTCACCCTTGAGCGCCGCAGGCGCGATCCCTTCTCGATACAACGAAGGATATGGAAATGAAAGTAGGACTAATCGGTTGGCGCGGCATGGTGGGCTCGGTGCTCATGCAGCGCATGCGCGAAGAAAAAGATTTTGATCTCATTGATGCAGTGTTTTTTACCACCTCCAACGTCGGTGGAGAAGCGCCTGTTGAAGCGCGCGGAGCATCCCTCAAAGATGCTTACGATCTCAAAGAATTGCTGGCGATGGATGCGCTCATCTCTTGCCAAGGGGGTGACTACACCACCGAAATGTTTCCCAAGCTGCGTGCCGCAGGGTGGCAGGGCTATTGGATTGACGCGGCTTCTACCCTGCGCATGGAAAAAGACGCGGTCATCATCCTTGATCCAGTCAATCTCGATCTCATCAAGAAATCGCTGGCGAATGGCGGCAAGAACTTCATCGGTGGTAATTGCACCAACAGCATTTTGTTAATGGGGCTGGGTGGCTTGTTCCATGCGGGGCTGGTGGAATGGGTGTCGTCCATGACGTATCAAGCCGCTTCGGGCGCGGGTGCGCAAAATATGCGCGAACTGTTGAACCAGATGGGTGTGGCGCACGCCAGTGTTGCGGATCTGTTGGCTGATCCAAAGTCGGCCATCCTTGAGATTGACCGTCGTCTAGCAGAGACATTGCGCTCGTCGGATATGCCGACCGAAAACTTCGGCGCGCCACTGGCGGGTAGTTTGATCCCTTGGATTGATAAGCAGCTCGAAAACGGCCAGTCCAAAGAAGAATGGAAGGGACAAGCCGAGGTCAACAAGATACTGGGTACGTCGCAACGTATTCCCGTGGATGGCTTGTGCGTGCGTATCGGTGCAATGCGTTGCCACAGCTTGGCATTGACCCTCAAGTTGAAGAAGGACGTGCCATTGAGCGAGATCGAAGCGCTCATCAAAGGCGGCAATCCTTGGGTCAAGTTCGTGTCGAATGAGCGCGTCATCAGCGTGAAAGAGCTCACTCCTGCTGCGGTGACAGGCAAGTTGGACATCGCAGTTGGGCGTGTACGCAAGATGGAAATGGGTGCTGAATACGTCAGCGCATTTGTTTGCGGCGATCAATTGTTGTGGGGCGCAGCAGAGCCATTGCGTCGTATGTTGCGCATTCTGATTGGCAAGTAGCAAGTCCAAAAAAGTGGTTGATTACCGTTGGTTAGTGCGTGAAGTTAGAGCTTGCATGAGCTTGCATCACTAACCCTCTGATGTTAGTCTGAATTATCTGGGGAAAGAAAAAGGTGGCAGTGTGCTGAAATTAATTTTACAAAAAATTGCTTATTTAGCTTGCTTTGCATTTTCAAGTGCAGCTTTTGCAACTGGTCTAGGCAGTATTAATGTTAGTTCCAGTTTGGGGCAACCTCTAAAGGCTGAAATTGAAATGGTTGCAGTTGATAAGGCTGATAGAGCGAGTATTTCTGCGAAATTAGCCTCGGCGGAGGCATTCAAAAATTCGGGGATTGAGTATCCTTACGCGTTACCAAAATTAAAATTTGAAGTGATTAATCGCGACAGCGCAAATCCCAGCATCAAAGTCACTACCTCTCAACCTGTTAATGATCCCTTCGTTACTTTATTGCTAGAAGTAAATTGGTCTACAGGTAAGCTGTTGCGTGAATATACCTTCCTGCTTGATCCCGTTGATTTCAAAGCCGCAGAGCCAAAAGGTGAATTGGTTTCTCCAATAGCACCTGTAGTTGCTGCGCCAGTTGTTGTACCTGCGCCAGTAGTGAGTGAGCCTGCGCCCGTTGTTGCAGTACCAGAAGTTGCAGCTGTTCCAGCAACAACCATCGAACCAGTCGCTACGCAAGCCGCTGAACCTGTCGCAGAAACACCCGCAACTGCTGAAGCGGCTGTTGCAACTGCACCAGAGGTAGCGCCTATAGAAGTAGCGAGGGTTGCACAAGAACCGGCTTCAGTCTCTGTGCCTACGCTTGAAGCAAAGTCTGACGTTAATCAGGTGCGCGTGGTGCGTGGTGATAGTTTGAGCAAAATTGCTTTGTTGCACAAACCCTCCGAGGTGAGTTTAGAGCGCATGTTGGTAGCGATGTATCGCGCTAATCCTGATGCGTTCGTGAAGAAAAATATGAATCGCTTGGCGACGGGAAAGGTTTTGCATTTGCCTGATGCCACAGAATTAGATGCGGTTCAACAAGCTGAAGCACGCAAAGAAGTGCGTGCTCAAGTTGCTGATTGGAATGCTTATCGCCAGCAACTCGCGTCAGCACAAATTCCCGTGAAAGAGGCTGCGTCTCGTCAAGAAGCAGCGGGTAAGGTGACGGCGGCTGTGGCAGAAACGACTACTGCTAATACTGCTCCCGCTAAAGAAGTGCTAAAACTTTCAAAAGGTGAAGCGCCAAGCGATAAAGTGGTGAATGGTGGAAAAACAAGTGCGCAAGAAAGAGCCAATGCAAAAGCTGAAGAAGCGATTGCAAAAGGCAAAGCACTAAAAGAAGCTGAAACCCGTAATGCGTTGCTAGAGAAAAATGTAAAAGACTTGCAACGTTTGGCCGAATTGAGAAAGAAAGGTGCAGCAGTTGCTCCAGCGGCATCTGCTCCAGCGTCTTCAGTGGCAGCAGCTACTCCAGCGAGTGCACCTAAAGTCGCATCGCCCAAAGTCGCCGCACCAATAGCAGCTGAAGAAGCTTCTTTGATGGATTCGTCTACTCTGTTGGCGGCGGGGGCAGCACTGTTGTTGGCATTAGGTGGCGCAGCGTTCTATTTTGTAAAACGTAACAAAACCTCCAATGTGGCTGATAGCAAGGAAGCATCAAAATCTAGCAAAGAAGACTTCGCGAATGCGACTGGCCGTATCACATTGCCTGTTATGCCTTCTCCTGATACAGGCGATTTCACTCAAACGACAAGTTTGGATAGTGCGGCAAATACAAACTCTGATGAGATTGATCCTATTGGAGAAGCCGATTTATTCCTGACATTTGGGCGTGATGTGCAAGCTGAAGAAGTGCTGACTGAAGCATTGAAGACGCATCCGAATAACACCGCTGTTAGACTTAAGCTGCTGTCAATTTATGAGTCCCGCAAAGACACAGATTCTTTCTTGACGCATGCAAAAATTATTAAAGAATCGGGAGATGCTTCCGCATGGAATAAAACAGCCGCAATGGGGCAAGTGTTAGATCCCAACAACGCACTGTATGGTGGTTCAGGTAATGACAATCCTGAGATAACGCTTGCAACCCGAGGTAAATCAGAACAAGCCGATGTTGATTTTGATTTGGGCTTTGATTTACCTGTTGCGGCGCAACCCGCACCTAATTTACAAGGCACTATATCGCTTGAACAGCCCACATTTGAAACGACAGCGGTGCTGTCGGCAAGCGAGCTAGAAGAAGCGCACTCGTCCCCTATGGATTTTGATGTGACGGCCACTCACACGGGAATTTCAGAGGCGGGTGATGCATCAGAAACGCCAACGATAAATTTGAATGAAGCTATGTTTGATGTGACGGGGACTAATCCCACGATAAATTTATCTGAAAAAGGCTTGCAGCATTCCGACATCGATTCTTTATTTTTTGATGTCACTGCTTCGCAGCCAGTCGTGACTGAAAATAAAGTGGCAGAAACGAAAGGTGCAGCACCGGTTGCGGATGCGGGTATGGCATTCACTTTAGATTTCCCAAGTTCCTTTACGGCAAGTACGGACAAAAAGCCTGAAGCGCCCGCAAGCACTGGTTTTGACGGCATTAACTTAAGTCTCGACAGCATGTCCGCACCTGCGTCGGTTGAGGAGAAGGGCGAACACTGGCAAGAGGTTGCAACCAAGTTGGATTTGGCACGCGCGTATCAAGAAATGGGTGATGCCGATGGCGCTAAAGAAATTTTGGAAGAAGCTCTGCGTGATGGTGATGAACAACAACGTGCAGCAGCACAATCCATTATGCAACAACTCTAATTTTCGCCACTAAACAAAACGGCAGCCGCTTTGGCTGCCGTTTTTATTTGTAACTTATGAAAAACTCTATACATCCTGTAGTGCAGATATTGATATGGGTGTTGCTGACTTTGTTGCTGCAACGCGTCAGCGCGAGCGCACTCTTTTTGTGCAGTATTGGATTGTTTGTGGTGGCGTTAAAAGTAGGCGAGCTGAAGTTTTTAACGTTGCTGCGGCGTACGCGCTGGGTGTTATTTTCGCTGTTGCTTATTTATGGTTACACCACACCAGGTATCGCGCTAGTGCAATCATTCGGCATAGGGTCGCCCACCCGTGAGGGGGTGTTTGATGGGCTGATGCAATTAGGGCGCTTGCTCTGTGCCTTGGCTGGGCTGGCAATTTTATTATCCCGTTTATCGCAAGCGCAGTTGATGATGGGAATAGTGGGCTTGATGTTACCTCTGCGCTGGCTAGGAATTTCACACGAGCGTTTTGCGGTGCGCTTGGCGTTGACGTTAGAAAATGCCGAAGTGTCGATGCAAAAAACGGCAAGTCACTGGCATAGTGCAATCGCAGATGCGCTCGTGCCAAAGCATAACGGTGTAGCGCAAATTGAATTGCACACGCAAGCATGGCGTTGGTTAGATACATTGTTGCTCTTCGCTTGTATGGCCTTGTTGATTGGAGCTTGGTGATGAGAATTGCATTAGGGGTGGAATATGATGGGAGTGGCTACAACGGTTGGCAAAGCCAGCCTGATATGCCCAGTGTGCAGGATGCCTTGCAAGCTGCGTTGAGTGGCGTTGCAAATGCGCCTATTTCGATTGCAGCAGCGGGGCGAACTGATACGGGCGTACACGCGTTGGAGCAAGTGGTGCATTTTGACACCGTTGTTAAGCGCCCCTTATCTGCTTGGGTGCGTGGTACAAATGCGCTGCTACCCAAAGATATTGCCGTGCTGTGGGCGCATGAAGTGACAGAGGAATTTCATGCGCGTTTTTCTGCACAAGCACGTAGCTATCAATACGTACTCATAAATCGACCTTCGCGTAGTGCCGTTCATCACGACAAAGTAGGCTGGTTTCACGTGCCATTAAACATGGATGCGATGCGCGAGGCTGCGCAATACCTGCTGGGTGAACATGATTTTAGTGCGTTCCGTGCGGCGGAATGCCAAGCCAAGACACCCATTAAAACGTTGCTCCAGCTGGATATTCAACAAAATGGCGAAACGATTCTCATCAATCTGAAAGCGAATGCTTTTCTGCATCACATGGTGCGCAACATCATGGGGTGCTTGATTTATGTTGGGAAAGGTAAGTATCCGCCAGCGTGGGTAGGTGAGGTGTTGCGCGGCAAGAATCGTAAATTTGCCGCGCCCACTTTCATGGCGAATGGTTTGTATCTGCGTCACATCACCTACGATGCAAAGTGGGACTTGCCGCAAGGTACAATGTCCGTACGTTCTTGAATCAAACAAGCTATGACTCGAATTAAAATCTGCGGCATCACCCGAGAGCAAGACCTGCACACTGTGGCAAACAGCGGTGCGGACGCTATTGGCTTGGTGTTCTACGAGAAAAGTCCGCGCCATGTCAGCGTGCAGCACGCCGCACAATTGATGCAAGCTGTGCCGCCATTTGTCACGGTGGTGGGCTTGTTTGTGAATCCAACGGCCGATTACGTGCGCCAAGTGCTCGCAACGATCTCTTTGGATGTGTTGCAGTTTCATGGCGAGGAATCGCCTGTGTTCTGCGAGCAGTTTGGTAAGCCTTATCTCAAGGCAATACGGGTCAAAGCAGGGGTGAATTTGGTAGAATGCGCGACTGAATTTTCTGGTGCGCAAGGCTTGTTGCTTGATGCCTTTGTTGAAGGCGCACAAGGCGGCACGGGAGAATCATTTGACTGGGCGCTTATTCCGCAAAATTTAGCCATCCCCGTAATTTTGTCGGGCGGCTTGCATGCCGGCAATGTTGCTGCTGCGATTAAGCAAGTGCGGCCTTATGCGGTGGATGTATCCAGCGGCGTAGAGGCAGCAAAAGGCATTAAAGATGCGGCGAAGGTCGCGGCATTTATCCAAGAGGTTAAGCAAATTGACTTACAACTTTCCTAATACATCGGGTCACTTTGGCCAATTCGGCGGCAGCTACATGGCCGAGACGCTCGTTCCTGCGGTAGAAGAACTGACCGCGCAATATCTGCGCTTCAAGGATGATGCCGAATTCAAGGCGGAATTGGCGTATGAACTTAAACATTACGTCGGTCGTCCCAGCCCGATTTATCACGCAAAACGTTTGTCTGAACATTTGGGCGGCGCGCAGATTTATTTGAAGCGCGAAGACTTAAACCACACGGGTGCGCACAAAATTAACAGCGCGATGGGGCAGGCATTATTAGCAAGACGCATGGGTAAAAAGCGTGTCATCGCCGAGACAGGTGCAGGCATGCACGGCGTGGCGACAGCTACCGTAGCGGCGCGTTTCGGTATGGAGTGCATTGTGTACATGGGCGCGGAAGATATTCATCGCCAAGCGCAAAACGTGTTTCGCATGAAGCTGCTGGGGGCAACCGTTGTCCCCGTGGAGAGCGGTTCAAAAACACTGAAAGATGCGTGCAACGAAGCCATTCGTGACTGGGTCACCAACGTTGAATCTACCTTCTACATTTTTGGCACCGCCGCAGGCCCGCATCCTTACCCGATGATGGTGCGCGACTTTCAGTGTGTCATCGGCAATGAAGCTAAAGTGCAAATGCCCGAAATGATTGGTCGTCAGCCCGACGCGGTGATTGCATGTGTGGGCGGCGGCTCGAATGCGATTGGCTTGTTCAATCCCTACATCGAAATTCCCGAAGTGAAAATCATCGGTGTCGAGGCGGGCGGTTATGGCATTGCCAGTGGCAAACATGCAGCTCCACTTACCGCTAATGCCAAGGTGGGCGTGTTGCACGGCAACCGCGTGAACCTAATGCAAGATGAGAACGGTCAAATTATTGAGACACATTCCATCTCCGCCGGCTTGGATTATCCCGGTGTAGGCCCAGAACATTGCCTGCTAAAAGAAATCGGTCGTGCGCAATACGTGGCAATCAATGATGACGAAGCGATTGCTGCATTCGATGCGCTGTGCCGTTTTGAAGGCATTATCCCCGCATTGGAATCAAGCCATGCTTTGGCACATGCCATTAAAATCGCTCCTACGATGGCACAGGAAAAAGTGTTGCTGGTGAACCTGTCTGGTCGTGGCGACAAAGACATGAACACGGTGGCGCAGTTGAAAGGCATTACCCTATGAGCCGCCTACAAACCACCTTCGATGCGCTGAAACAACAAGATCGTAAAGCGCTCATTCCGTTCATTACCGCAGGCGACCCTTCGCAGAAAATGACTGTCCCCATCATGCATGGCTTGGTCGCTGCGGGGGCGGATGTCATTGAGTTGGGTGTACCTTTTTCTGATCCGATGGCGGATGGGCCAGTTATTCAGCGCGCTTCTGAACGCGCGCTTAAACAAGGCATGTCATTGCGCGGCGTGTTGAGCATGGTGGCTGAATTTCGCCAACAAAATACGACCACGCCCGTGGTGTTAATGGGATATGGCAATCCTATTGAGGCGATGGGATGGGGCGAATTCGCACAACGTTGCGAAGCGGTGGGGGTGGATGGTGTGCTCACGGTGGACTTTCCACCTGAAGAAAGTCACGATGCATTTGAACATTTACAACGCCACAATATCGCGCCTATCTTTTTGCTCGCCCCCACCACCAACGAAGCGCGTATTAAGCAAGTTGCCAAGTTGGCGCGCGGCTATGTGTATTACGTTTCGCTCAAGGGTGTAACGGGTTCAGGCAGTATTGATTTATCAGCCATCGAAGAAAAAATGCCGCAATTACGCAAGCACATCCAACTGCCGATTGGCGTAGGCTTTGGCATCCGCGATGCGGCAACCGCTAAAGCTGTTGCAAAATTGTGCGACGGCGTAGTGGTGGGCAGTCGCATCGTGCAAGAAGTAGAGAATTCAACTGAACAAAATGTCGTCGCTAATGTGAGTCAATTGGTGGCCGAATTACGTCAAGCAATAAATAACTAGAAGGAGCACATCATGGGTTGGTTTCAAAAATTATTGCCACCAAAAATCAAACGCAGAGGCAGCGACGAATCTAAAAAAAGCGTGCCCGATGGTTTGTGGCACAAATGTCCCGCGTGCCAAACCGTGCTGTACCACTCCGACTTGGAGAAGAATCACAGCGTCTGCCCCAAGTGCAACTACCATCACCGCATCACCGCGCGCACGCGTTTAGACTGGTTGTTGGATAGCGAAGGCCAGTTTGAAATTGGTTCCGAAGTGTTGCCCGTTGACACACTCAAATTCAAAGACCAGAAAAAATACAGCGACCGTCTAGTGGAAGCAAAACGCAACACAGGTGAAGACGACTCCGTCATCGTCGTGCAAGGTAGTATTCACGCTGCACCTGTCGTCGTTGCCGTATTTGAATTTACCTTTATGGGCGGCTCCATGGGCTCGGTAGCGGGTGAGCGTTTCGTGCGCGGCGTACAAGATGCCGTGGAGCAAAACTGCCCCTTCATCTGCTTCGCCGCCAGCGGTGGCGCACGTATGCAAGAAGGCTTGTTGTCATTGATGCAAATGGCTAAAACCAGCGCCGCACTCACCCAATTGAGCGAAGCCAAACTACCTTTCATCTCCGTACTCACCGACCCCACCATGGGCGGCGTATCCGCCAGCTTTGCCTTCTTGGGTGATGTGGTCATCGCCGAACCCGGCGCGCTGATTGGCTTTGCCGGCGCGCGCGTTATCCAACAAACCGTGCGTGAGACCTTGCCGGATGGTTTTCAACGTGCCGAGTTTCTGCTGGAACACGGTGCGATTGACATGATTGTGGATAGACGTGAGATGCGCGATAAACTGGCGACACTCATCACCCTGCTGACCAAGCAGGATGCGGTGGTGAAGTTGGAAGCGGCTTGATATACATCGTTGGTTTCTTGAAGTGAGGTATTGCGATGACTGAATTAATGGATTGGAAAAACATACCGAAGCATTACATTCACGCACGTAACATTGCTGCCAAGACAAAAGGCAAGCAAAGTTTAGATTCATTGGCAGAAATTAAAGTTGAGTATGGTTTGTGGCGAAAAAAAATTGATGATTTAAAGGGGCGGCGTACTAGTAGAGACATTGTCAAAATGGTGCGTGATTTGAATTGTTATTACGATTTTATTAACCAGCCTAAATTCAGAAAAGAAAAGGGAAGTAAGGAGGGGTTTGCTTCGCAGTCGAAATTTCATTCGACTTTGATAGAAGAATTTATGTATCACCTGTTAAGTCCTATCCCTAAATTATCAAATAAGAAAAATATTGATTTGGGGCCAACTCGAGCTTATTCAAATTTATATTTTGCGCCCTCAAATTTGGAGTCATTTGAAGAAAATTCAGGTCTGTCAATTAATACAAAAAATCAAGATTTCGCAATCTCCAAAAAAATCGAACTTTCGACATCGCTCACCAAAGATAAACCTCAAAAACTTAATGTTCCGATAATATCTATTGAATGCAAAACATATCTCGATAAAACAATGTTTGAAGGGTCGGTTGCGACTGCTGAAAAAATAAAACGCGGCAATCCATACAGTCTTTTTTTCATTGTTACAGAGACGTATGAAGTTTCTGCTGATGTTGATCCTATTTATTCCGATATTGACCAAATTTACGTGTTGAGAAAACAAAGTCAACGCGGTGCAAAAAAACCAATTCAGGCTGACATTATTGAAGACTTATATACTAAAGTAGAGCGACATTTAAGTAATAAATGGCGCAATGTGGATGAAAAAATTAAATCTGGGAAGTTGATTTAATGCGTCTCGTTGATTTATTTGCAGGCTGCGGCGGATTCTCGCAAGGCTTCAATAATGCGGGATTTGAATCTGTGTTGGCGGTTGAAATTGACCAATGGGCATCAGAAACCTACGCCGCCAATCACCCAAGCACGCAAGTTATTACGGAAGACGTGCGTAATGTGACGGTTAAAAGTCTGAAGTTATCTAACGTTGATGGCATCATCGGCGGACCACCTTGCCAAGGATTTTCACTCTCTGGCAATCGTGATGCTAAAGACCCCCGCAATAGCCTGTTCATGGAATTTGTGCGTTTTGTGCGCGAGTTGCAGCCTAAATTTTTCGTCATGGAAAACGTGCTTGGACTGTTGTCTATGAAGACCCGCGACAATCGTCCTGTCTCTGAAATCATCTACGAAGAATTTACCCATGCGGGCTACAACGTGACGCATGTCGTCCTCACCGCGTCTGACTTTGGTGTGCCGCAATCGCGCCAGCGCGTGTTCTTTATTGGACTGCGTGCTGATTTGCCTTTTAATGCGCTTCAACTCAATCCGCTCAATGGCAAGGGTTTGAAGCCAACGGTGAATTTATGGGATGCCATTTCTGACTTGCCCGCCTTGAGTGCAGGTGAGGGGGGAGAAGTGCAGAGCTATGCCAGCGCGGCACAGAATGCTTATCAGAAGAAAATTCGGGTAGATTCGAAAGGGGTTTGTAACCATGTAGCAATGCGCCACACGTCGCGCATCGTGGAGCGCTTTAAGCAAATTGGTTATGGGCAGTCGGTGAAGGATGTCTCGCCAGAACACAGCCAACGCAAGCGTGGCGATGCAACGGCGATTAGCGGAAAAGTGTTTTCACAAAATAATATGCGCCCCCGTCCAGACCGACCCTGTCCTACTATTGCAGCAAGTTTTCAGTCCAACTTTATCCATCCTTATTCGCATCGCAATTTCACCGCACGAGAAGGTGCGCGTATTCAGTCTTTCCCTGATAGTTATATTTTCAAGGGCAAGCGCACCACTATGTCGTGGGAAAAACATTTATCGCAGTATCAGCAGATAGGTAATGCTGTACCGCCGCTGTTGGCAGAGGCGGTAGCAACGACGATTAGTGAATACTTTGCGCATATTAACGACATCAAAAATGTCGTTAATGAGGTAGGTCAGAAAAAACTAGCCTTCGCCTAACTGCGTGAAAATTTCAAACTCTGTGATGCCAACTAATTTAGCCGCTTGGCTCTCCCACCTTGAATCCCTGCACCCAAAAACCATCGCGCTCGGTTTGGAACGCGTGGCGCAAGTCAAACAGCGGCTGAATCTCAATCCTGATTTCCCTCTCATTATTGTCGGTGGTACTAACGGCAAGGGGTCGGTGTGTGCGATGTTAGAAGCTATTCTGCACGCCGCTGGATATAAGGTTGGCTGCTACACCTCGCCGCATCTATTGGATTACAACGAGCGGGTACGCATTGCCAAGCAGCAGGCGAGCGATGCGGAATTGTGCGCGTCGTTTGCGGAGATTGAGCGGGTGCGCGACGAAATTCCGCTGACCTATTTTGAATTCGGCACCCTTGCTGCGATGCAATGTTTCATCGCCCACAAGGTGGATGTCGCCATCCTTGAAGTGGGGCTGGGGGGCAGGTTGGATGCGGTGAATGTGTTTGATGCGGATGTGTCGGTGGTGACCAGCGTGGACATTGATCACGTGGATTATCTGGGGGATACGCGCGAGAAAATCGCTTTCGAGAAGGCGGGTATCTTCCGTCACGACCGTGTGGCGATTTGTGCCGACAGTGATGTGCCGCAGGCCTTGCGTAAGCATACGAGCGATATAGGTGCGCAGCTGTGGTGCGTGGGGAGTGAGTTTGGTTTCGTACTGCCTACACCTGCGCGCGCGCGAGTGGGCGAAGCGCACGGAACACATACTATTTCTATGGTGAAGTCTCTCCCCCAAGCCCCCCTCCCAGAGGATGAGGGGCTTTCGAGCGGGCAGTGGAATTATTTTGGCAAGACGGGGGGGCGTAGCGCTTTGCCTTATCCCGCATTGCGTGGCGAGTTTCAATTAAGTAATGCGAGCGCGGTGTTGGCGGCTTTGGATGCCGTGCAAGCGCAATTGCCTGTAACTATGCAAGCCGTGCGGCGTGGGCTGACCGAGGTTGAATTGACGGGGCGTTTTCAATTTGTGCCAGGCAAACCGCAGCTGATTTTGGATGTGGCGCACAACCCGCATGCTGCGCGTTCGCTGGCGCAAAATTTAAGTAAGTTGCCGCCTACCAAGACGTATGCAGTGGTGGCGATGTTAAAAGACAAAGATATGGCGGGCGTGGTGCAGGCGTTACGTGAGGAAGTGGATGTATGGTTGGCGGCGGGCATTGATGCACCGCGCGGCGCGACTGCGCAAGAGCTGACGGACGTGCTCAAAAATGCCCAGTTACGTGGCGAGGTTGTGGGCTGTTCATCCATTGCAAATGCACTTGATGAGGCAAGCAAACGCGCAGGTGAAAATGATAGAATCGCCGCCTTTGGATCATTCTATACGGTGGCGGAAGTAATGCGGATACGCCATGTGCGGTCAGCTTAATTTCCCAGAATTAACGATGGCAAAACAAATCTCAAGCGATGCAGAAAACAACTTAAAACGACAAGCGCGTCGTCGTTTAATTGGCGCGGTGGCACTGGTTATTGCCGTCGTGGTGTTTCTTCCTATGGTGTTCGATAGCGAGCCTGCGGCGGAAAAAGCGAGCGACATCGAATTACGCATTCCCGGTAAAGAAAGTGCCTCCGCGCTTATGCCTCAAACAGAGAGTGCGCCTGTCGCGCTTGCCGCATCCGCAGCGAGTGTTGTGCCTGTTGCGGAAGTGCTTGCCGCATCCGCTGTAGAAGTTGCGCCTGTTGTGCTTCCTCTCAAGGCAGACGAGAAGCCCAAAGCGCAAGTTACGCCTAAAGTGGTGGTGAAACCTGTTACTCCCCTAGCCCTAAAGCCCGCCGCTAAAATGCCTGCATCGGCAGCCGCCAAAACAGGTTTTGTGGTGCAAGTGGGCGCGTATTCCAATGCCGACACTGCGAAGCAAATGAACGCGAAGTTAAGCAAAGCCGGCTTTCATGTGTACACCGAAAAAGCGGGCAATATGGTGCGCGTGCGCGTGGGCAGTTACCCCACTCACGAAGCGGCAGACAAAATCAAACTCAAGCTGGAGAAGCTAGGCCTGCATCCCAACGTGGTGAACTTGGAGTAAGGCGCAATGACCGGTTTTGATGTGGCAGTGATTGCAGTCATCGTGGCGTCCGGCGTGCTCGGTTGGTGGCGCGGCCTTATGTACGAATTGTTTTCGCTCATTGCGTGGGGCGTGGCGTATGTGGTGGCAGTGACCTTCTCCGAGCAGTTTGTGCATTTCATTCCAGAAGCACTAGGTACGTTGAATGTGCGTTCTGCCACCGCATTTGCTTTGCTGTTTGTGGCCACTTTGGTGGTGGGCTCTGTCTCGGCATGGATGCTCTCAAAATTAGCCAAGTTCGCCGGCTTAACGGGTTTGGATGGCAAGTTCGGTGCGATATTTGGGACGCTGCGCGGCGTGCTGTTGGTATTGGCCTTGGTGTGGTTAGCAGGGCTCACTAATCTGCCTAAAGAAACATGGTGGCGCGATGCGTGGTCAAGTAAGCCTCTGCAAGAAGCAGCGCTTTATGCCAAGCGTTATGTGCCTGAAGATGCTTTCAAAAATTAATTAGCTCTAGCCAAAACGGGAACGAACTATGTGCGGAATTTTAGGTGTGATCTCAAACAGCCCAGTGAACCAGTTGCTGTATGACGGTTTGCAAGTGTTGCAACATCGCGGACAAGACGCGGCGGGCATCGCCACCCTAGAGGGCAGGACGTTCAATCTGCACAAGGGCAATGGCTTGGTGCGTGACGTGTTCCGCACTCGCAACATGCGCGCCCTCAAAGGCAATGCCGGCATTGCGCATGTGCGTTATCCGACCGCAGGCTCTTCGGTCGATCACAACGAGGCGCAACCGTTCTATGTGAACTCCCCGTTCGGTATCGTGCTCGGTCACAACGGCAATTTGACCAACACTGACGAGCTACGCAAAGTCATGTATCAGCAAGACTTGCGTCACATCAATACGGGTTCGGATTCGGAAGTGCTGCTCAACGTGTTGGCGCATGAACTGCAAGCCAACGCCACGGGATACAAGCTCGACCCGCAAAAGATATTTGCTGCTATTTCTGGCGTGCATCGTCGTGTGAAGGGCGCGTATGCGGTCGTCGCGATGATTTCTGGTTACGGGTTGATTGCTTTCCGCGACCCACACGGTATCCGTCCCTTGGTGGTCGGTAGCAACCAAACGGATGCGGGTGTCGAGTATCTGATTGCTTCCGAATCCGTTGCGCTGGATACGTTGGGATTCAAGTTCCTGCGCGACATCGCGCCAGGCGAAGCGGTGTTCATCGACCTCGATGCGAACTTCCATAGCCAGCAATGCGCAGACAATCCACAACTCAATCCGTGCATCTTCGAGTATGTTTATTTCGCCCGTCCCGATTCGGTGATGGATGGCATCTCGGTGTACGCAACACGTTTGTACATGGGCGAATATCTGGCGGAAAAGCTCAAGCGCGAATGGAAGGATCACGCTATTGATGTGGTCATCCCCATCCCCGATTCCAGCCGTCCGAGCGCTTTGCAATTGGCGAACCATCTCGGCATCCCGTTCCGCGAAGGATTCGTGAAGAACCGCTACATCGGCCGCACCTTCATCATGCCTGGGCAAGCGATGCGCAAGAAATCGGTGCGCCAAAAACTCAACGCCATCAGCGTCGAGTTCAAAGACAAGAACGTGTTGCTAGTGGATGACTCCATCGTGCGTGGCACGACCAGCCGCGAAATCGTGCAGATGGCCCGCGATGCGGGTGCGCGCAAAGTGTTCTTCGCCTCGGCTGCGCCCCCTGTGAAGTATCCCAATGTGTACGGCATCGACATGCCCAGCCGTAAGGAACTCATCGCCACAGGACGTACCGACGAGCAAATCTGTGCCGAAATTGGCGCTGACCGTTTGATCTATCAAGACTTGGAAGATTTGAAATCAGCCGTCATCAAAGCTAACCCGGCGTTGAAGGTGTTCGACACCTCTTGCTTCGACGGCACCTACATCACCGGTGACATCACGCCCGAGTATCTGAATGCGGTCGAAGCTGCGCGTCACGGCAGCGCGAAGGAAGTTGAGCCAGAGGAAGACCAGTTGGAGTTGGATTTGGCGATGGCGGCTTCGTCGATGTGAGGAACTTAACTTTTGACGGACTAAGATTAGAGCCGTGAGCATGCCTTGTGAATCGCAAATTTTAATGGTGCATGTTTTTAGGGGTTACATGAGTTATTCGGACTCCAAAAGCTGTTCCTCGGACGTCAATTTACACATCTAAACTTGGAAAGAAAAAGCCATGAAACCCTTCCTAAAGTGGGCGGGTAGTAAATGTAAAATTATCGACCGAATTGTCGAATCACTGCCCAAGGGCAAAATGTTGATTGAACCCTTCGCAGGGTCAGGCGCGGTATTTTTGAATACAGATTTTGATGCCTATTTAATTGCGGATACGAATGTTGATTTAATAAATTTGTTTAAGCAAATTCAAAGCCATGGCGATGAATTTATCAGTTATGGAACGACATTTTTTACACCGCAAAACAACACTGAATCAGCTTTTTATACTCTGCGCAACGAGTTCAATGAATGCATAGATCCAGTTAAAAAATCGGTGTTATTTTTGGTCGATACGCTAAACCAGATTTCCCTGCTGAAACGATTATAAAAAACCACACACATTGTGAAAATTTTGAATAGGTTGTAATTCATGGATCTGGTTCGGTATAGAGAATTTTATGTCATTGACTTGGTTGCAAGCTGTAAAAGAAGGGCTACATAGATATGCACTTAATAACTCAACTGTGCAGATTGAGCGTGATGCCTTTTTACGCCAAGAGTTAAAAAACATTGTTTCTGTTACTGCGAGTGTTGGAAAAACACCTGCACAAACTGTCAGTCGAGTTTTACAAGAATTACGAGATGAGGGGTTCTTGTATTTTTCAAGCAATGGTTTGTATACGCTAAATAAAGTCGAAATAAATGCGACGACTGAAGACCTTCCCGATGATGTTCTAGAAAATGCTGTGACGGAAGGCTTATTGATATTGCCTGATGTAGAAGTCACAAGTGAAGTTTTGATGACTCGTGTAAGGCGGGGAATGAGTGCATTGAGGAAAAGTACGCTTGCCAATTATCGAAATAGTTGTGCACTTTGCGATGTAAATGACTCGGGTCTTTTAGTTTCAAGTCATATTGCTCGATGGGCTGATCATCCTGAAGCCAGAGGTTTGTTATCAAACACTATTTGTTTGTGTACTTTGCATGACAAATTATTTGAGAACGGATATTTTGCTATGAATGAATCTTTAGAGTTGATTTGGAAGTCTCCCCAAACAATTCGGGCGATTGATATTTGGCGGCGACAATGTACAGTTAACTTTAAGATGCCTCAAAGTGTAAAACCTAAATTAGCCTTCATAATGGAACATAGGAATCGAGTAGGTCTTTAGAGTTAGATTGTCAGGTATTTGAATTATGAAGAAAATTGAACGAGATAGATGGGCTGCCGCTATAGCACTTCGTGTCAGCGATGAATGGGATGGGGCTTCATCTTTTCCAGAAGATGCCAAATTGCTACGTAGTTTTTTGGAAAAAGCACTACAAACCGATGTGGCAGCAATAAAATTATTTATTGGTACTGCAATTATTGAGAGTGATTTTTTTGAAGAATTTAATGGCAATTACGAAGTTTAATTTATATCGTTCGATTGACGTTCCAAGATAGATATCTGTTTGTTCCCCCCAAGTTGTATTTGTGTTTCACGGACGGCAGGCGATAACGTTAATGTATCTGGTTCTATTCACTCGGCATTAGCTATTGAGATGAAACGAGAACTTTATGAAGACGTTAAATGTGGTTACAAAATTCTGCCGGCAATAATGCCCCGCTGAGTTTGATGAGAGCTTTATTGAGGAAAGTAAATGCAAAATTAAATTAAGGAAATTTCATGTTGAGATTTGGTGTTTCAAAGTTTGACCATCAAACTTATGTTGTTGTGGATAGGTTTTTGAACAAAGAGTTGTGTGTCTGCAATGCCTATGAAGGCGGACGTGATTTCAAGTCGCGAGCAAAATTAATTGCGCATTCGTTAAATTTTCAATTGAATGAAAGCTCACGGGGTATTTCAATGGAATTAGATTTAACAATGTCGGAGGCTTAATCGTCCGCGAAACGTTATTACTTATCGAAGTTAAGTATCAACAAGTGGCTGGTTCTGTTGATGAGAAATTACAAACCTGTGATTTCAAGCGTAAGCAATATCTCAAGTTGGTTTCAAGCTTGGGATTGAAAGTTGAGTATGTGTATGTACTTAATGATTGGTTTGCGCATCCTTCTTACAAGGATGTATTGGACTACATTCACAGCGTTAATTGCCATTACCAATTCAATACGTTGCCTTTAGCTTGGCTGGGTTTGCCAACAGGTAAGCTATAGCGTCGTAGCTATCAGAGGTAGGCCGCTATTGATTTTTTGGATGGCGATGCTGAATTGACTTGAGTGCTTTGACAGTCCGTTACGGCGAATTCTACTTTCCTTCCGCGCCGATTTGAGGAACAGCTTGCGGGCGCATTACAAATACAGCTAAAGCGGGGGAACCCGGTTTAGCGCTAAGCTTTCCGGTTTTTTTGTTTTGAGGAGTAGTCATGTCGGATGAAAATTATCAATTAGAAACGTTGGCAGTGCGCGCAGGGACTGAGCGTAGTCAGTTTCATGAACACAGTGAGGCGATGTTCCTCACTTCCAGCTTCATCTTCGATAACGCCGAACAAGCGGCGAAGCGTTTTATCGGCGAAGAGCCGGGCAACATCTATTCACGTTTTACCAATCCAACTGTCACGATGTTTGAGCAACGTTTGGCTGCGCTAGAAGGTGCGGAGCAATGTGTGGCGACGGCTTCGGGGATGGCGGCAATTCTGTCCACCTGCATGGGTTTGCTGAAGGCGGGCGATCATGTGGTGGCTTCGCAAAGTCTGTTCGGTTCGACGGTGAATATGTTCAATACCGTATTCAAAAAATTTGGTGTGGAGATCACGTTTGTCTCGGCGACGGATGTGGCGCAATGGCAGGCGGCGGTGCGTCCTAATACCAAGTTGTTCTTTTTGGAAACCCCATCCAATCCGCTCACCGAAATTTCCGACATCGCGGCTATCGCTGCGGTAGCGAAAGGTTGTGGCGCATTGCTGGCCGTGGACAACTGTTTCTGTACGCC
>JAVHQJ010000040.1:0-1052 GCA_036171075.1 Sideroxydans sp.
GTTTGCCAAAGCGAAAAAAATGTTCCAAGTCATAGCGTTGGAGATAGGCTTGGTAGATGTCGAGTAAAGATAACTCCATGCGCCGATCACCCATTACGATCAACCAGAGCGGCTTCTGAAATAAGGCTTTGCCCATTTGATCGTACAAGCGGACTTTCACCAAGGTGAAAGGATGTTGGCGCATCGGTAAATTTTTTCCGCCGCGCATGAGCATATTGCTCCAGGCTTGAATTTCAACCCGGTAGGATATTTTCTTGTGGCTGACGAAAGTGGTTTCGGCATTCTGGTCTGGCGTGCCCCACGTTTCAGGGACTTTCAAGTAAAAAGGCTCTCCGTACCAAGCCGGATGTCCCTGTTTGGGCGCTTCATGCTTCGCCTGCACGGGCTGGCGATAAAAGGTGCGTGTTCCGCGTGCCCGCACGATTGAGACAAAATTCTCTTTGTCCCGATTGGCGTTCAGATAAACTGGTTTACTATAGGCGCTGTCTGCCACTTCCACACACAGGTCTTTGCCAAAAGGCAGAGTTTCATCATTCAGGATGGAAGCGACTTGTTGCGCTCCGACCATTTCTTTATTTTCCTGGCTGCCCACGCGCTTCATGGCCAACGGAAGCGCCCAGTTCCCAACCTTTTCTTGCTTGCGTTCTGGCAGCAAGGCTACAAATGAATATTGATGACCAATCGCAATTGGCTTATTGCCCTTGATCGTATTCGGCTGATACACAAAGCCGCGATCTTTCATAGTCTTTGCATAAGGCCGTGGACGCGAAGTGACGTCCGTGCCCAGTAGATGAAACTGTCTTTCGCATGGCGCATCCATCATTTTCGCCGTCAGGCGGGTTAGTTGTTCATCGCTGATCGAATTCACTTGCACGGCTTTGTTCAGCGCGCTGTAGTGTCGCCGGAAATGCGGATTCAAAGTTAATTCGACTGCGCTTGTCGCCGTGGTATTGCTGCTGAGTGCATCCATCAAATCCATCAACGTGTCGGTTCGTTTACAGTTGTTAAAGTTCTGGTACACTTCGTTTCGGAACTGCTTCAATTGGTTTGTT
>JAVHQJ010000041.1:0-21045 GCA_036171075.1 Sideroxydans sp.
CGGTTTTTGGCGTTAACTATCTACTGGAACCGGCTATAGCAGAAGGCTTTAGTCTGTGATGGGGTGAAAAGACAGGGCGATTTCTCGTTGGATTGTTTATCACCCAAATTAATGAAGACGGAGTTATCAGCGGGATAAAGCCTCGCCATAAAATGCCCTCAATTCGAGAATCACTGTTGTGCGGGGTGATGGCGTGGTCAGTGTCTTGCGGTAGAATGTCCTCCGTCATCGAATCGCATTTTCTCCTATGTCTTCCCAGCGTACAGTCCTTACCCCCCAATCGTTAATTCGCCCTGAAATTCAGGCCTTGCATGCCTATCATGTGCCGCCCAGTAGCGGCCTGATTAAGCTGGATGCGATGGAAAACCCCTATCCCTTGCCCGAGGTGGTGCGCGCAGAAATCGCCGCGCTGGTGGCGGATGCGGCCATCAATCGTTATCCCGACGCAGGTGCTCATCCGCTCAAAGAGGCTATTCGCAAGGTGACGCAGTTGCCTGCCGGAATGGACGTGTTGCTGGGTAACGGCTCGGATGAAATTATTCAAATTTTAGCGATGGCGGTAGCCAAGCCCAATGCGGTGTTGTTGAGTGTTGAGCCGTCGTTTGTGATGTACAAGATGATTGCCGCGTTTTGCGGCATGCGTTATGTCGGCGTGCCTTTGCGGTCGGATTTCTCACTCGATTTGGCGGCGACCTTGGTGGCAATTGAGCGTGAACAGCCCGCGCTGATTTTCCTAGCCTATCCCAACAATCCTACGGGAAATCGCTTCGATGCCGAGGCTGTGCAGGCCATTCTTCAAGCTGCCCCCGGATTGGTGGTGGTGGATGAAGCGTATTACGCCTTCGCCAGCCATAGTTTTATTCCGCAGCTGGCGCATTTCGACAATTTGCTGGTGATGCGTACCTATTCCAAATTGGGGATGGCGGGGTTGCGAGTGGGATTTTTGGCAGGTTCTAGCGCATGGTTGAGCCAGTTGGAAAAGCTGCGCTTACCGTATAATGTCGGCGTTTTGCCGCAGTTGGTCGCCGCCAAATTATTGCAACATCATGATGTGTTGTTGGCGCAGGCAGAATGGATTAAGCAAGAGCGGACGCGATTGATGGCCGCTTTGGGGGCGATGCGTGGCGTGACGGCCTACCCCAGTGAAGCAAACTTCATCTTGTTTCGCGTGGCGAATGCGACGCAAGTGTTCGACGGTTTGAAGCAGCGCGGTGTGCTGATTAAGAACCTGAACGGCAGCCATCCCGCGTTGGCAGATTGTCTGCGTGTGACGGTGGGAACAGCGGCAGAAAATAAGCGTTTTATCGCGGCACTAGACGATTCGATTAACCCACTCGCATAGGAAAAAACATGCGCAGCGCACAGATAACCCGTAACACCCTAGAAACAAAAATTGCCGTTGAAATTAATCTCGACGGCACAGGCAAGGTCAAGTTCGATACTGGCTTGCATTTTCTTGAACACATGCTGGATCAAGTAGCACGACATGGCTTGGTCGATTTGGATATTCTGGCCAAAGGCGATTTACACATTGATGCGCACCACACGGTGGAAGATATTGGTATCACGCTGGGGCAAGCCTTCCATCAGGCCATTGGCGATAAAAAAGGTTTGCGTCGTTACGGTCACGCTTATGTGCCGTTAGACGAAGCGTTGTCGCGCGTGGTGTTGGATATTTCAGGTCGTCCTGGACTGGTGTTCAACTGTGAATTTACGCGGTCTAACATCGGCGAATTTGATGTGGATTTAATTCGTGAATTTTTCCAAGGCTTTGTGAATCACGCCTTGGTGACGCTGCATATCGACAACTTGGCGGGCGACAACGCTCACCATCAAGCTGAAACCATCTTCAAGGCCTTTGGTCGTGCTTTGCGCGTGGCATTGGAGTATGACCCGCGTATGGCGGGTGTGATGCCTTCAACTAAAGGCACACTGTAAAAATCATGGTTGATGTCGCGATTGTGGATTACGGCATGGGCAATTTGCGCTCGGTGTATCAAGCCGTACGCAAGGTTGCGCCGTGGTTAGATGTGCGCGTGACAGACGATGCGAAAATCATTGCCAGCGCGCAACGTGTGATTTTCCCGGGGCAGGGTGCGATGCCTGACTGCATGCGCGAGCTGGATGCGCGAGGCCTGCGCCAAGCCGTGCTAGATGCCGCCCGCCACAAACCTTTCTTGGGGATTTGCATCGGTTTGCAGATGCTGTTTGAGCATAGCGCCGAGGGTAATGTGCCCGGCTTGGGTGTGTTGTCTGGCGAGGTGTTGCGTTTTGATGCCAAGCTAAAAGATGCGCAAGGTAATAAACTCAAAGTGCCGCACATGGGCTGGAATCAAGTGAAGCATAAGGATCACCCATTGTGGTCTGGTATTGCTCAAGAAGCGCGCTTCTATTTTGTGCACAGCTATTACGTGCAACCTCGCGAGATGAGCGGGGTGCAAGCCACCACCGATTACCCGCAGCCGTTTGTATGCGCAGTTGCACGCGATAATTTATTCGCGGTACAGTTTCACCCCGAGAAGAGCGCAGCCGCTGGTTTGCAACTGCTGCAAAATTTCATCAACTGGAATCCTGCTTAATCATTACTCATCATGGATACGAAAACACTCATTATTCCTGCGATTGATTTGAAAGATGGTCAATGTGTTCGTTTGCGCCAAGGCGAAATGGAAGGGGCGACGGTGTTCTCCGACGACCCCGCCGCGATGGCTAAACACTGGCTGGCGCAAGGTGCGCGACGCTTGCACTTGGTGGATTTGAACGGCGCGTTTGCGGGCAAGCCTAAAAACCAAGCGGCGGTGCGTAGCATCATCGAAGCCGTCGGCAACGTTATTCCCGTGCAGCTAGGCGGCGGCATTCGTGATTTGGAAACCATCGAACGTTATCTTGATTTGGGCATCACCTACGTCATCATCGGTACGGCGGCAGTGAAGGTGCCGGGCTTTTTGCATGAGGCTTGCGACGCATTTCCTGGGCATGTGATGGTGGGTTTGGATGCGAAGGGCGGCAAAGTGGCGGTGGATGGTTGGTCAAAACTCACGGGGCATGACGTGGCTGATTTGGCTAAACGTTTTGAAGGCTATGGCGTAGAAGCCATTATCTACACTGACATTGGGCGCGACGGCATGATGTCGGGCGTGAATATCGAAGCGACGGTTGAGTTGGCGCGCCCTCTGCAAGTGCCCGTCATCGCCAGCGGCGGCATCACCAATTTGGACGACGTGCGCAAGCTGTGCGCTGTGCGTACCGAAGGGATTACGGGGGCAATTACAGGTCGCGCCATCTACGAAGGCACGCTCGATTTTCGTGCTGCACAAGCGCTGGCAGACGAGCTGTCGCCTAAAATCTGATGCTCGCGAAACGCATTATTCCTTGTCTGGATGTTACGGCGGGTCGCGTCGTTAAAGGCGTGAGTTTTGTTGAGTTGCGCGATGCGGGCGATCCCGTTGAAATCGCTAAACGCTATGACGAACAAGGCGCAGACGAGCTCACTTTCCTCGATATTACCGCCAGCTCCGACGATCGCGGCATCATCTTCCGCATCATCGAGCAAGTCGCCGAACAAGTTTTTATTCCCCTCACGGTAGGCGGTGGCGTGCGTGAAGTGCAAGACGTGCGCAACCTGCTCAATGCAGGCGCAGACAAGGTCAGTATCAACACCTCAGCGGTGGTCAATCCCCAGTTGGTTGCTGATGCCGCAGCACGTTATGGATCGCAATGCATCGTGGTGGCGATTGATGCGAAGCAAGTTGCGCCGGGCAAGTGGGAGGTATTCACGCATGGCGGGCGCAAGGCGACGGGCTTAGATGTCATTGAGTGGGCACACAGGATGCAGACCCTAGGCGCAGGTGAAATTTTGCTCACCAGCATGGATAAAGATGGGCAAAAAAGCGGCTTTGATTTGGCGCTCACGCGCGCCGTCACGGACGTGCTGGAGATTCCCCTGATTGCCAGCGGTGGCGTGGGCAATTTGCAGCATCTGGCCGATGGTGTGAAGCAAGGCGGCGCGGACGCCGTGCTCGCCGCCAGTATCTTCCATTTTGGCGAATACACCGTGCAGCAAGCCAAGCAATATATGGCGCAGCAGGGTATTGAAGTGCGCTTGTAAAAAAGCAGACATTCCACAAGCTGTGTTTTGAATTTTATGTAAGGCGGATCAATGAGCAACGCGTGGCTAAATAAAGTGAATTGGTCGGACGATGGTCTGGTGCCGGCTATTGCGCAAGATGCATTGACGGGGCGCGTGTTAATGGTGGCGTGGATGAACCGTGAAGCGTTGCAACTCACGCAGCAAAAATCTGAAGCAGTGTATTGGTCACGCTCACGTAAAAAGCTGTGGCATAAAGGTGAGGAATCAGGCCACTTTCAAAAAGTGCGCGAGATTCGTTTGGACTGCGATAGCGATGTCATTCTTTTGCAGATTGAGCAGCAAGGTGGCATTGCTTGTCATACAGGACGTGAAAGTTGTTTCTTTAGTGTGTTGCAAAACGAGCAATGGGTAGCGACGGACGCAGTGCTGAAATCCCCTGATGAGATTTATAAAAAATGAATAACGACATTCTGCAACGCCTGACTGAAACCCTTGAAGCGCGCAAAGGTGCGGCGGCGGAATCGTCTTATGTCGCTAAATTATTCAGCAAAGGCGACGATGCCATTCTGAAAAAAGTAATTGAGGAGGCAGGCGAAGTGTTGTTGGCTGCCAAGGATGGCGATAAGCAACATCTGACTTACGAAGTGGCTGATTTATGGTTCCACACAATGGTGTTGCTGGCTCACCAAGGCTTGAGTGCGCAGGATGTGTTGCAAGAGTTGGCGCGTCGCGAAGGCGTGTCGGGGATTGCTGAAAAAGCGAGTCGGAAATGAGCGAAAACTGCCTCTTCTGCAAAATTGCTCGTGGCGAGATACCTAGTCGCAAGGTGTATGAGGATGATGAGGTGTTCGCTTTTCATGACATCAATCCAGTAGCGCCTGTGCATTTCATGCTCATTCCTAAACGGCATCTAGTTTCATTGTTGGAAGCAGATGAAAGTCACGCCGCGTTGTTGGGCAGGATGTTGACCCTGGCACCTAAATTGGCGCGCGAGCAAGGCTTGGAAAATGGCTTCCGTACCGTTATCAATTCGGGTAAGGGCGGCGGACAGGAAGTGTTTCATTTACATATTCACATCATCGGCGGCGGTAACATCCCACCGATGGTCAAACGTAGCTAATTCATTCGGGAGTGCAACATGGGTTCATTCAGTATTTGGCATTGGTTGATTGTGTTGTTGGTGGTGGTGCTGGTGTTTGGCACGAAAAAGCTGCGTAACATTGGTAGTGACTTGGGGAGTGCCGTTAAAGGATTTAAGGATGGCATGAAGGGTGAGGAATCGTCTGCCAAGCCGCAGGATGCTAAGACCATCGAAGGCGAAGCGAAGGAAAAGTAAGTCGTGTTTGACATCGCTTTTTCCGAGTTGATTGTAATTGCATTGGTGGCGCTGATTGTTATCGGCCCAGAAAAACTACCGCAAGTAGCGCGCACCGCTGGCCATCTATGGGGCAGGGCGCAGCGCTACGCAAACACCGTCAAGAATGATCTTTCAAGAGAGATGGACTTGGATGCGGCTCGCAAAATGAAGGAAAGCCTCGTGCAAGAGGTGGCTGCCATTGAGAAAGAAGTGCAGCACGACATTTCAGGGATGAAACAAGAAGTGCAATCCGCGCAACTCACCATCGAACAACAGGTGCTTCAGGCATATCACCGTGCGGCATCTTCCGCAGCCCCTGTTGAGCAATCTTCCGCCGTGGATACGCCACAGAAGTTGTCCTAATGGGAATTAGCGAAAGTTTAGTTGGACACCTTATTGAATTGCGCTCACGCCTATTGAATTCAGCATTGGCACTATTGCTGGTTTTTCTCTGTTTATTTCCATGGGCGGCGGATTTGTACTCCTTGTTGGCGCAACCTCTGTTAGCCAAGTTGCCGCAAGGTGGGCAGATGATTGCCACGGACGTTACCACGCCCTTCTTCGTGCCTATCAAAGTCGCCATGATGGCGGCGTTCCTCATTGCGCTTCCTTACATGCTCTATCAATTGTGGCGCTTCGTTGCTCCCGGTTTGTACGCACAAGAAAAACGCAAAGTGTTGCCGTTAGTGATTGCCAGCACCTTGTTGTTTTACTGCGGTATGGCCTTTGCCTATTTTGTGGTGTTTCCCGTGGTGTTCGGATTTATCACAGCGGCAGCGCCTCATGGCGTAGCCGTGATGACGGATATCGACAAGTATTTGAGCTTTGTGATTGGCATGTTCATGGCTTTTGGCATCGCCTTTCAAGTCCCCGTCGCCGTGGTCTTGCTGGTGCAAGTGGGCGTAGTAACCGTGCAAAAATTACGTGAGGTTCGCTCTTACGTCATCGTCGCCGCATTCGTTGTCGGCGCTATTTTTACCCCGCCTGATGTCGTCTCGCAATTCATGCTGGCGATACCGCTATGGTTGCTTTATGAAGCGGGGATTGTGGTGGCTAGTTGGACCGTTGCACCACGCAAGCCAACTTTTTAACTATTCCCCTGCTTTAGGTTTCGGGCGCGTGCCCACTTTCACATTGATGCTCACCTCTGCTTGATTGCGCAATAACTTAAGGCTTAAGGCGTTGCCGGGGACGAGTGCCGAGATGGTTTCTAGCATTGCAGTGGAATCAGCCATGGGTTTGTCGGCAATGCTGATGAGGATGTCGCCTGGTTTGATGCCCGCTTTATCAGCGGGGCTGCCGCGCACCACTTCTGAAATAAGCACGCCTTGTGCGATTTTTAATTTGAATGACTCGGCCAACTCGGGCGTCATATCTTGCACGGCCACGCCAATCCAGCCGCGCGTTACAGAACCATTCTGAATAATTTGCTCCATGACTTTTTTTGCGGTGCTGACTGGAATGGCAAAGCCAATGCCGAGTGAGCCTCCGCTTGGAGAGTAGATGGCGCTGTTAATGCCGAGCAAGTTACCTTCTGAATCAGTGAGTGCGCCGCCCGAATTGCCGGGGTTGATGGCGGCATCGGTCTGAATAAAATTTTCAAACGTATTGAGTCCCAGATGATTGCGTTTGAGCGCACTGACAATCCCCATGGTAACGGTCTGCCCAACGCCAAATGGGTTGCCTACTGCCAGAACGATGTCGCCTACTTGCGCGACTTCTGCGCCTGCAAAAGTGACCGCAGGTAAATTATTGTCGATGTCAATTTTGATCACCGCCAAATCGGTGTCGGGGTCGCCGCCTATGATATGTGCTTTGGCTTTGCGACCATCAGCCAGCGCCACTTCAATTTGATCGGCCGATTCCACCACGTGATGATTAGTGAGGATGTAGCCATCGTGACTGACGATGACACCTGAACCTAGACTGGAATTTTGTTGTGCCGCGTTGTCGTCGAATTCTTCGCCAAAGAAGAATTTGAAGCGAGGGTCATCCATAAAAAGATTGGGCGCTTGCTTGATTTCACTGGTGGTGAAGATGTTCACCACAGCGGGCATGACCTTGTGCGCTGCCTTGCGAAAACCGCTGTGCGGAACTTCTTCTAAAGCGCCGGGTTTTTCATCTTCTTCATATAGTGTGACGACCCCGCCGCGTGCTGCGGTGGGTAGCAGTTTGGGCTTGAGGGTTTGAATGACGAACAATAACGCCAGTCCAATGGTGGTGGCTTGGGCGAATAAGAGCCAAAATTTACGCATGATATGATTTCAACAATCGAAAAATAAAGGGTGGCAAGGATGCAATTAAATGAGCTGCGGGATTATATCGAAAGCGAACTAGCGGTTAGCCGTTTTCGTGATTACAGCCCGAATGGCATTCAAATTGAAGGACGCGCGGATATTCTACGCATTGCCACCGCCGTCACGGCCTCGCAAGTGGTATTGAACGAGGCGATTGCGTGGGGTGCGGATGCCATTTTGGTGCATCACGGCTATTTTTGGCGCAACGAGGATGCACGCATTACAGGCATTAAAAAACGCCGTATTGCTCTGCTTTTACAAAAAGACGTGAGCTTGCTGGCTTATCATTTGCCACTCGATGCGCATCCCGAATGGGGGAATAACGCGCAACTGGGTAAGCGATTGGGCTTTGTGGAGCAAGGGCGTTTTGGGGAACAAAACATTGCCAGCTTTGGTACTTTAAGCGAAGAACAGACTTTGCTTCAGTTGGTGCATGGTATTGCCGTCAGTTTGCAGCGCACACCACAACTCATTGGTGATCCTGATGCCTCAGTGCGGCGCGTGGCGTGGTGCACTGGGGGGGGGCAAGGCTATTTTGAAGAGGCGATTGCCTTGGGCGTGGACGTATTTGTGACGGGTGAAATCTCGGAACAGAACGTACATATGGCGCAAGAATCTGGTGTTGCCTTCATTGCGGCGGGGCATCATGCCACCGAACGCTATGGTGTTCAGGCGCTGGGAAATCATCTGGCGGTGCGTTTTGGCTTGCAACATCAGTTTTTTGACCAGCAAAACCCTGTGTAAGTAAGGTTTAATTTAGTCGGGTGGGTGCGTTGCGTTCGGTCAATTCGTTGAGTAGTATTCGGCATTCGAACAAAAGCACACTGATGGGTTAGTCCGCTTGGTGTGCTTGGATGCAAAAAAGCGGCCTGTGTGAAGGCTGTTTATATCGGTGGTGATTCGTTTTTTGTGTAAATCTCGGGGAGTTAAAAATGAAAATTAAAATGTTGCTGGGCGGAGCGTTGCTAGTGGCGATTTCGTTCAATGCGATGGCAGAGTCTGCTGAAGATGGCGCAATGAAGTTGTTGGCAGGAAAAGAAGTGAGTTTTAAGAATGATGTACAACCTATTTTGCATAACTATTGCATCAGCTGTCACCAACCTGGAGGGATGGGTTTTGTGAAGAGCGGCTTGGATTTAACCTCATACGACAATCTGATGAAGGGCACTAAATTTGGCAAAGTTGTGGTGCCGGGCAACAGCGAAACCAGCACCTTCACCAAACTTCTCACAGGGACTAACAGAGGTTTGAAAATGCCACTTGGTTTGAATGCAGGGGGTACTTTAGATCGTCAATATATTTTGACGATGCGTAAGTGGGTTAAACAAGGCGCAAAAAATAATTAATGTAAGTGCTGCAACTAGCGGTGTGTGAGGGGCATCAGCCTTTTCGCCGCTAGTGTTAAGTTTGGATTGGGGAATCAAACTTATGGGTTTGTCTGAATAATAAAACTACGGACACGCTTGACCAACCTCCATATATCTAGCGACTCATTCGGGCAATTGAATTTGCTCGATGATTCGTTAATTTCGTAAATCGTACTTCTGAAGGGATGAGGGACATGACAGATACAGTAGATCACAGCAAACGAAATATGCTGCTCGCTGCCACCGCTGCGGCAGGTGGTGTGGTAGCCGCAGGAGCAGGCGCTCCGTTTGTGTTGAGCTTGATGCCAAGCGAACGTGCCAAAGCTGCCGGCGCACCTGTGGAAGTGGACATTAGCACCATTGAACCAGGCGCGATGATTAGCATTGAGTGGCAAGGTAAGCCTGTGTGGATTGTGCGCCGTACGCCTGAAATGTTGAAAGAGCTAGGCACGCATGATAGTGATTTGGTTGATCCCACTTCATCAGTTCCGCAACAACCTGAATACTGCAATAACGCAACGCGTTCGATTAAGCCTGAATATCTTGTGGTGTTGGGCGTGTGTACACATCTGGGTTGCTCGCCAACTTTCCGTCCTGAAGTGTCGCCAACAGATTTGGGCGCCAATTGGGATGGCGGTTGGTTCTGCCCATGCCATGGCTCTCGTTTCGATTTGGCAGCACGCGTATTCAAGGGCGTTCCAGCCCCAACTAATCTCATCATTCCTCCGCACAAATACTTAAGCGACACACGTTTGTTGGTGGGTGATGATGGCAAGGAGTTCCGAGCATGATGAATCTACTTACAAAACTACTTGGCTGGATCGATGAGCGTTTCCCCTTGACCTCAACTTGGAAGGCGCACGCATCCGAGTATTACGCCCCCAAGAATTTCAACTTCTGGTACTTCTTCGGCGGTTTGGCGTTGTTGGTGTTGGTGATCCAAATCGTCAGCGGCATTTTTCTCACCATGAACTACAAGCCAGATGCTTTGTTTGCCTTCGCATCGGTTGAGTACATCATGCGTGACGTGCAATGGGGATGGTTGTTGCGTTACATCCACTCCACTGGCGCGTCCATGTTTTTCATTGTGATTTACCTGCATATGTTCCGTGGTTTGATGTACGGCTCGTATCGCAAGCCACGTGAATTACTGTGGATTATCGGCATGATTATTTACCTCGCGTTGATGGGTGAAGCTTTTATGGGTTACCTGTTGCCATGGGGGCAAATGTCATTCTGGGGCGCGCAAGTGATTGTGAATTTGTTCTCGTCCGTACCATTTGTGGGGCCTGACTTGGCGATTCTGATTCGCGGCGATTTCGTGGTATCTGACATCACCTTGAACCGCTTCTTTGCCTTGCACGTGGTCGCGATTCCTTTGATTTTGGTTCTCATCATCGTGGCGCACTTGGTGGCTTTACATGAAGTAGGGTCTAACAATCCAGACGGCATCGAAATTAAGAAGAACAAAGGCCCTGATGGTCATCCAGTAGACGGCATTCCATTCTTCCCCTACATGGTGGTGAAGGATGCAGTGGCAGCCGTAGCGTTTCTGATTGTATTTGCGGCGATCATTTTCTTTGGGCCAGACATGGGAGGGTACTTCTTGGAGTACAACAACTTTGTTCCCGCTAATCCGATGAAGACCCCAGAGCATATCGCGCCTGTTTGGTACTTCACGCCTTATTACGCAATTCTGCGTGCTGTGCCGCCATTGTTTGGCTCGCAGTTCCCCGGCGTGGTGGCGATGGGCGTAGCGACGGTTATCTTCTTTGCGCTGCCCTGGCTAGATCGTGGTCAAGTAAAATCCATTCGTTATCGCGGCCCTATTTACAAAGCCTTCTTGGCAGCGTTTGTGGTGAGCTTCGTGGGTTTGGGCTATCTCGGTTTGATGCCTGCGACTGAACTGTACACTTGGATTTCTCGTGGGTTGGCTGTGGTGTATTTTGCCTTCTTCTTCTTGATGCCTTGGTACACCAAGATTGATAAGTGCAAACCTGAACCCGACCGTTTGACGTCCAAATAATTGAGAGAGGTTCGTGAACATGAACGCAATTAAAAAACTAGGAATGCTGGTACTGCTGTTGGCAGTGCCAGCGATGGCGAACGCCAGTGGTGCGGCCGTTCATTTGGATAAGGCGCCCATTAATCTGCAAGATCAGGCGTCATTGCAACGTGGTGCAAAGTTGTTCACGTCCAGATGTTTGGCGTGCCATAGCGCTAACTACATGCGTTACAACCGCCTGAACGACATCGGCATGAACGAAGCGCAGATTAAGAAAGACTTGGAATTGCCTGATGACGTAAAGACGGGCTCCACTATGCAAGCGGCGATGGATGCCAACTCGGCTAAATTAGCTTACGGCGTAGCACCTCCTGACTTGAGCGTCATCGCGCGCTCACGCAGTGCCGATTGGATTTATACCTATATGCGCAGCTTCTATGTAGATACGAATCGTCCGAGCGGCTGGAACAATACGGTATTTCCTTCAGTGGGTATGCCGTTTGTGTTAGCCGACTTACAAGGCGAGCAAGAAGTGGAAATTGAAAAACACGAAGGCCACGACATGAAGAAGCTGTTGTTGAAAACACCCGGCGCAATGTCAACAGCAGATTACGACAAGACCGTGGGTGATTTAACCAACTACCTGGTGTTTATGAGTGAACCCGCGCAATTGGTACGCCATAAGCTGGGTTGGCTGGTGTTGGCATTTCTATCTATGTTCTTGGTGTTGATTTATGCCTTGAAGAAGGAAATCTGGAAAGAAATTCACTGAGCTGATTGAAAATTGGTGTCGGTTTGTGGTAATTTCCGCACCGTTTCGATAAGTGCCATGAGGGCGGAGCGAAAGCTCCGCCTTTTTGGTTTATGAATGTAATAATTTCAATTGGTTAGGTGATTAATTATGATGACACTTTATTCTGGGACGACTGATCCCTATAGCCATCGTTGTCGTTTTGTCCTGTTTGAAAAAGGCATGGACTTTCAAGTTATCGACGTGGATGTGAACAACATGCCCGAAGATTTGGCGGTGATGAATCCCTACAACAAAGTACCCGTCTTGGTTGAGCGCGACCTTATTTTGTACGAAGCCAACATCATTAACGAATACATTGATGAACGCTTCCCTCACCCGCAATTGATGCCACCAGATCCTGTTATGCGCGCACGTGCACGTTTGTTCCTGCACAGTTTTGAGAATGAGCTGTTCTGTCATATTGCTGCACTGGAAAGTGGCAACGCTAAAATCGCAGATAAAGCGCGTGCAGCTGTGCAATCTAACCTCACGCAACTCGCGCCGATTTTTGCCAAGCAAAAATTCATGCTGGGTGAAGACTTCTCCATGCTCGACGTCGCCATTGCTCCCTTGTTGTGGCGCTTGGATCACTACGGTATCCGTTTGGATAAAGAAGCGACACCTTTGATGAAATACGCCGAGCGCTTGTTCTCACGCCCGGGCTTTATCGAAGGCATGACACCGGCTGAAAAAGCCATGCGTAAATAAATGTCTGAACCCGTGCCATCTACCAAACCTTACCTTATCCGCGCCCTGCATGAATGGTGTGCAGATGCAGGGTATACGCCGTATTTGGCCGTGCAGGTGGATGACTACACGCAAGTGCCAATGGCTTACGTGAAGGACGGCAAAATAGTGCTGAACATTGGTATGGATGCGGTTAGGAATTTGCACATCGGCAACGAAGACATCACCTTCGGTGGGCGTTTCGGCGGCGTGGCACATCAAATCATCGTGCCCATGTCGGCGGTTATTGGCATCTTTTCCAAGGAAACAGGGCAAGGGATGGGATTTCAAGATCAAGCCTCGACACCGATGGCCGCAGATGTTGAGCCAGAAGACAAGCCACCCACACCCAGCAAGCCGAAATTGACCGTGGTGAAGTAAGCATCACGACCAAAACAAAAAAGCCGCAGAGCAATCTGCGGCTTTTTTGTTGGGCAACGCGCCCATGTCAGCGCGGTGCGGGTAGCGCCAACAAGCTGTGCATTTTACTCATCGCTTTTTGCTCAATCTGGCGAATGCGCTCGGCGGATACCTTAAATTCTGCGGCTAATTCATGTAGTGTCGCAGCATTCTCTTCGCGCAACCAGCGCGCTTCTACAATGCGTCGGCTACGTTCATCCAGACTAGCTAAAGCATTGGCTAGTCCGGTGCTTTTTTGATGTTCTTGCTCGGACGTTTCCAAAATGGAAGAAGGCTCATGTTCTTCGCTATCGGCTAGATATTGAATGGGCGCGAAACTTTCGTCATCGTCTTCGGTGGATAAAGGGTCGAGCGCTATCTCATGTCCAGCGAAGCGCGCTTCCATCTGCACCACGTCCGCTTCGCTTACATTCAGCTGCTGCGCAATTTCCTTCACTTGTTGGGGTTTCAGCGACTCTAACCCTTGCTTCATACTGCGCAAATTAAAGAATAATTTGCGCTGAGCCTTGGTCGTGGCGATTTTCACCATGCGCCAATTGCGCACCACATACTCGTGAATCTCTGCGCGAATCCAATGCAACGCGAAAGAAACCAAACGCACACCGCGATCAGGATCATAGCGTTTCACTGCCTTCATAAGGCCGATATTGCCCTCTTGAATCAAATCCGCTTGTGGCAAGCCGTAGCCCGAATAGCCACGCGCCACACTCACCACCACACGCAAGTGAGACACGATTAATTCACGAGCCGCAGTCAGATCGTTTTCATTTCTAAAACGCGTTGCCAGCGAAATTTCTTCTTCGTGTGACAACACAGGAAAACGATTTACCGATTGAACATAAGACTCCAAACTGCCAACGGCAAAAGGTGTCGCTAAATTCAAAGTTGCACTCATGGTTTTTTCCTCCTAATAAGCGCATGTTAGCACTCGTGGTGTGGGAGTGCCAAGCAGCAGGGGGCGGCGTCAGTTTAGAACTACTACGAGGTGATGCTAGAATGCGCGCCTTAATAAATAGGGCAAAAGGCAATTCGTGTCGACATTGGTTGAAATTCAAGATGTTAACTTCTCATACGATCAGCGCGCCATTTTGAACGGCATCAATATGTCCTTTGGTAAGGGCAAGGTGATTGCGGTGATGGGAGGGAGCGGGTGTGGCAAGACGACGTTGCTGCGCCTCATCGGTGGCGCACTCAAGCCAACACGCGGCAGTGTTAAGTTTGACGGCCGCATCATCCATGAAATGAATCAACGCGAGCTGTATGAAGCACGTCGTAAAATGGGCGTGTTGTTTCAATTTGGCGCGCTGTTCACCGACATGTCGGTGTTCGACAACGTGGCCTTTCAGATGCGCGAACACACCAACCTGCCCGAAGAAATTATTCACGATTTGGTGATGCTGAAGTTGCACGCCGTGGGGTTGCGCGGTACGCATGCACAGTTTCCCGCTGAATTGTCGGGCGGTATGGCACGCCGCGTGGCGTTGGCGCGCACCGTGGCGCTCGATCCCATGTTGATTTTGTATGACGAGCCGTTTGCTGGACTCGACCCCATCTCGTTGTCGGTGGTGGGGCAGCTCATTCGCAAATTGAACGATGCGCTGGGTGCGACTTCGGTAGTGGTGACGCACGACGTGCAGGAATCTTTGAAAATTGTGGACTATGTTTATTTCATTGCGGAGGGAGTCATTGTGGCAGAAGGCACGCCCGATGAAATTCGCGCTTCAGACAAACCGTTCGTGCATCAATTTGTGCATGGCGAAATAGACGGGCCGATTCCGTTCCAACATGCGGGCGCGCGTAGCTATGCGCAAGATTTGAAAGTGAGTGCCTGATGCCTATTGCTACAAGTTTGCGTGCTGTCGGCCACCGTGCGGTGAATGTGGTGTGGCGCATTGGCTTCGCAACGCGCTTTCTGTATCTCACCCTGACTCATTCTGGCATGAGCTTGCGCCGCTTCCAGTTGGTTGTGAAAGAGCTGTTCGCAAGTGGTGTGATGTCGCTCATTATTATTGGCGTGGCGGGGTTGTTCGTGGGCATTGTATTGGGCTTGCAAGGCTATGAAACACTGAAACGCTACGGCTCTGAATCAGCGCTGGGTTCGTTGGTGGCATTGAGTTTGGTGCGCGAATTAGGCCCAGTGTTAGCTGCCTTGTTATTTGCCAGCCGCGCGGGCTCGGCCATGACCGCTGAAATTGGTTTGATGAAAGCGACCGAGCAAATTGCAGCGATGGAGATGATGGCGGTGAGCCCTCTCGCGCGCGTCATTGCACCGCGTTTTTGGGCGGGCATCATTTCCATGCCGTTGCTAGCGGCGATTTTTTCTGCGATGGGGGTGTTCGGTGGCTATGTGGTGGGCGTGGTGCTGATTGGCGTGGACGAAGGTTCGTTCTGGTCACAGATGCAAGCCACTGTCGATTTTCAGCATGACATTATGAATGGCGTGCTGAAAAGTTTCGTATTCGGCGTCGCGGTTACTGTCATTGCTTTATTTGAAGGATTCGATGCTCCGCCGACAGCGGAAGGCGTATCCGGCGCAACCACGCGCACCGTGGTGCAATCTTCATTAGCGATTTTGTTGTTGGATGTGATTTTGACGGCATTTATGTTTCGAGGAGCTTAAATAAATGGAACGAACCAAGTTAGATTTGTGGGTGGGCGCTTTTGTGGTGGCGGGCATTGCCGCCATCGTGGTGTTGGCGTTGAAAGTAGGTAATTTGAGCACCTACAACGTGTCGGAGACTTATAAAGTAAGTGCACATTTCACTAACGTGGGTGGGCTGAAGCCCACCGCATCAGTGCGTAGTGCCGGCGTATTGGTTGGGCGTGTGACTAGCATTACATTAGATGCAACGCGTTATGAAGCCTTGGTTACGATGACTATCGACAAGCGTTATCAATTTCCGATAGATACGTTTGCTAACATCCTCACCTCGGGTTTATTGGGTGAGCAATACATTGGGCTACTCCCCGGTGGTGAAGAAGAGATGCTGGCGGCAGGTGGTGAGTTTAAGAAAACACAATCAGCTATCGTCATTGAAGAGTTGATTGGCAAATTCATGTTCAACAAAGCATCCGGTGCGGAATAAGGAAAATAGACATGCGTAAATTATTAGCGATGGTGAGTTTTGTGTTGATGAGTAGCGCGGCGAGTGCGGTTTCAATGGATGAGTCTGCGCCGGATGTGCTGGTGAATCAGACCGTGCAAGAGGTGTTGGACATCGTCAAAAAAGACAGTGCGGTGTTAACCAATGAAACGCGCTTGAATGAATTGGTGGATGCCAAAATCGTCCCGCATTTTAATTTTGCGCGCATGACTAAACTCGCTGTGGGTAAGGCATGGCGCAGCGCCACCCCCGAGCAGCAACAAGTGTTGAACAGCGAATTTCGTACTATGTTGGTGCGCACCTACACTAAAGTATTCACTGCTTACCGCGACCCCAAAGTGACGGTTAAACCCGTGCAAGTGACACCTGAAACAAAAGAAACAACCGTGAAGCTGCTTATTACCATTAGCGATGGGAGAACGGTGAAGGTGGAATACGAAATGGAGCGCGCAGGATTGGGCTGGAAAGTATTTGATGTGACCGTCGAGGGCATTAGTTTAGTGACCAGTTATCGCGGTTCATTCGGCGATGAAATTCAGCAAAATGGCGTGGACGGATTGGTTAAAAAACTAACTGAGATGAATCGTGCTGTGTTGGTTTCTAGCAATAAGAGAGCGCAAGCCAAGTGATGGAGCTGAATGATAACTCGCTTGCGCTGTCGGGGCGTTTGACCTTGGATAGTGTAGCGGCACATTACACGCTGCCGATTTTTACGGGCGCGCATGCCATGATTGATTTGTCCAAAGTAGAAGCCGTTGATTCAGCGGCGGTCAGCTTGTTACTTTCATGGATGCGCCAAGCGCAGGCGCGCCAAATCACGCTGTCCTTCGTCAACGCGCCACCTAATTTACACAGCTTGGTAAGCTTGTATGGCTTGTCCGAAATACTGCCCCTGAACCCTGCTTAAATAAACGAACAATACCTATGCAAAAACTAGCCATCCAAGGCGGCAATCCTTTACGCGGTGAAGTGCGTATCTCTGGTGCAAAAAATGCGGCGTTGCCTATCATGTGTGCGGGCTTGTTGACCGCAGACACCTTGCGCCTCACTAATTTACCTGACCTGCACGATGTCGGCACCATGCGCAAACTCTTGGTGCAGATGGGCGTGAGCGTCGAAGTGGCAACCAACGAAATCACCTTCAAAGGCGATCAAATCAACCACTGGGAAGCGCCTTATGAAATGGTGAAAACCATGCGTGCCGCCATTCTGGTGTTAGGCCCGTTGGTGGCGCGCTTTGGCGATGCTAAAGTCTCTTTGCCCGGCGGTTGCGCCATTGGTTCTCGTCCGGTTGATTTGCATATCAAAGGGCTGCAAGCAATGGGCGCGGAAATCACCATTGAACATGGCTACATCCATGCCAAGGTCAAGAAGTTAAAGGGCGCACGCATCTTCTTCGACATCGTTAGCGTAACGGGCACAGAAAATTTGATGATGGCGGCGACATTGGCGGAGGGCGTGACGGTGTTGGAAAACGCCGCGCGCGAACCTGAAGTGATCGACCTAGCCAATTGCCTGCGTGCAATGGGGGCAAAAATCAGCGGCGATGGCACTGACACCATCACCATCACGGGCGTTGATAAATTGCACGGCGCGACGCACCGCATCATGCCAGACCGTATTGAGAGTGGGACATTCTTGGTGGCAGCGGCTGCAACGGGCGGTAGCATCACCCTGCGCGAGACACGTGCCGACATCCTTGAGACTGTGTTGGAAAAGCTCACCGAGGCGGGTGCGAAGATTAAAGTCGAGGGCGACAGCATCCATCTGGAGATGAGCGGTCGTCCCAAAGCGGTGAACGTGCGCACCGCACCGCATCCTGCTTTCCCCACCGACATGCAAGCTCAATTCATGGCGCTCAACTGCATCGCTGAAGGCAGTGCGATGGTCATCGAAACCATCTTCGAGAACCGCTTCATGCACGTACAGGAACTGCGCCGCCTCGGTGCGCAGATTGACGTGGAAGGCAACACCTCGGTGGTGCGCGGAGTCGAGCATCTAGAAGGCGCAACCGTGATGGCGACCGACCTGCGTGCCTCGGCATGTCTGGTTATCGCTGGGCTAGTGGCACAGGGCGAAACAATCATCGACCGCATCTACCATCTGGACCGTGGCTACGAACACATCGAAAGCAAACTTGGCAAGCTTGGCGCTAACATTCGCCGACTAAAGTAGAATTTCAAGCAGGCACATCGCCCCTTCAGTGCGCAACCTAGGAGAGTTGGATGAGAATCACTCAACGACAGCGAACCGCCATTGTCGATGCGACCCGAGAAATATTCGGCGAACAATCGGTTGTGCGCCTGTTCGGCTCTCGGGCAGATGATGCCAAGCGCGGCGGCGATATCGACTTGTACATTGACATTCCAGGTGTCGATCCCTTGCGTCATCAAAAAGCACAAAAGCTATCCGCTCGGATTTGCACCAAACTAGGCGATCTCCTCCCAATTGATGTGGTGGTCAAAGACAGTGCCACGCCAGATGCCCTAATCTATCAGGAGGGAATGCGGGGCATTCTCTTATGAACAGCCAAGACCGATTAGACAAGGCGCTGTCGCACTGCGAAAAAATACGCCACGAGCTACTGTTTTCCTACGGCTGGATTTCAAAAGAATCAATCAACGAACAGTGGGTGCGCAAGCTCGAATCAGATGAAATGAAAAAAGAGCGGGTGAGTGCCTTCTGTGCACGCTTCGGCAGGTTTCAGGATTATCTGGCGGACAAGGTGTTAAGAGTGTGGCTGGAAGTGGTGGGTGAGCATGTGGGCACTGCGCTGGAAAACTTTTCGGTCGCGGAACGCGCGGGGATATTGAGCGTGCCGTCCGAACACATGGTCGAATTGCGCTCTATCAGAAATCGCCTGACGCACGAATACGTCGAAAATGCAAAATCGTTCGCAGATGATTTGAACGCCGCCATTCTGATGACACCCGCATTGTTGCTTGCGCTGGACAAGTTATCGAACCACTACCAAATGGTGCGAAATAGAAACTGATTCACCGGTCCAGCTTGTTTCTTGCGCACGCTAGAATTTTTCACGTCCCTCATTCAACTATAACAGCCGTCCCCGAATACAGGGTTTGGGAAACTTGCCATTGAGAACCTTGTTGTTGATACGAGCCTGTGGTGGCTTTCAGATCAATGATGGCGTTCGCGCCCAATTGCTGGGCGTTCTGAATGATTGCCAACATCGCTTCTTTTTCAGCGAGCTCAAATTCACTTTTTGTTGTTGCCTGCGTTTTTGATATTCCCGATACCGCACCGATAACCGACGCAATATTTTTTCCTGGCACTGAAGCTGTTGAAACGGTGGTTACTTCTCTACGCTTCTGGTTGAGCTGCAAATCGATAGTAGCAGCAGTCACCGCAGCTTTCTTTTCACGATGTTTGTTGCTGTAAATGATGATGAAAAGTATGAAGGAAAAAAATGCAAATCCTATTGTCATGGTTAAAGCTCCTATTGAAATTGAATGTGGATTAAATGGGAAGGAAGATTGGATAATCAGAGCAATTTATTGCGCATCATCATTCCCTTTGTTGTAAATATCCAGCGCAAGCTTTAAGGCTAGCCACGTCGCACACAGCCCAATGGCTGGGACGATGAGAAACATTAAGAAGGCATCGTGATTACTCTGTCCTTGTGGTGTGAACCAATATGCCACGGGCGCACCCAGCAACCCAGTAAAGGAAAGTCCCCCGATTTTTTCTGCCATTTTTAGCATGAACTCGGCGCGCTTCTGATCTGCCAATGGAGTTTTTGCAAATTCTTTTTCGCACATGGAATTTCTCACTTTTCGGCTAATTGATGAGCGATGTCGTCCGCGTTGGCGGTATCACCAATCTCGCGGTAAAGCATTCCCGCTTTCTCAAGCCATTGACGTGCTTCATCAGGACCGTGTTTGGGGTTCTTTTTGTATGCAGCCAGATAACCTAATTGGGAAAGTGCTTCAGCTTCAGTTGCTTTATCGCCAACTAAGCGAACAACCTCAAGCCCCGCGAGTATTTCTTGTTTGGCTTCGGAATATTGCTTAGCTCTGCCTAACGCTGTGCCAAGATTTACCCTCCATTTTGCGGCGGCATGGGTGTGGTCATGATGTGAATCAATTTCAATTGCCTTGCGGAACAGTGGGATGGCTTTTTGGGGTTCGCCTTTTTGAAGATGAATTACTGCAATGTTGTTAAGAACTGCGCCCTGATTTTCTTCTGGTAAGAGGGGGAGTGCCTCACTAAACAGCTTGAGCGCATCTTTCGTATTTCCACGCGTACGTTCTATTTCACCAAGGTTAACAAGTGCCATCCCTTCTCCAGCCTTGTGACCTAAGTCTCGGAAAACTTTCCGAGCCCGATGACTGTAAAGAATGGCACGGTCCGGCTCATTCAGGCGCAAATAAAGTGCTGCCAATAAGGGATAAACTCCAGCGAGCTCTTTTGTGTCTTGAGCCAGCGCTTCTGCTTTCTGCATTGCCAATAGGGCATCATTGAGTCTGCCTGTCATCATATAAGACATGCCAAGGCACGCATGCCCAGCCAGCTCCTCTTCGTGTGAATGAGTTGGACTTTCAATTAATTTTTTAGCTTCGGTTTCCGCTCGTGCATAATCCTGCGCATTGATAAAAATTAGACAAGGTGTGGTAGTTGCGGCTTGTGCCAAGCCAGATAAAAGTAGGCTGGCGATAAGCGTGAAATTGGTGATTATTTTTTTGGATACAGCGAACATCGGGGTTCTCCTTGAGTTGAATTGATTTGCATCATGCGGTGGCATGAGGTCTCAAGGAGGTGCGCGCGGTGCGCAGTATTCAGCGCGGGAACTTAATGCAGATGCGGCAGACTGTTGCTTGCTTGCTTGCTTGCTTGCTTGCTTGCTTGCTTGCTTGCTTGCTTGCTTG
>JAVHQJ010000042.1:0-1047 GCA_036171075.1 Sideroxydans sp.
ACGCTCTCCAAACAATGTCGGCATTCGCCACGATAATTTCTTTGGTGCGCAACAATGTTTCCAGTACCACACAAATCTCAGCCTTGGATGATGAATAGCATCCCCTCAACACACAGACCAGTTCCACCACCGAAACGAGGCTAACGTAGCCCGGATCATCCGTAGCTAACGACTCAATCAGTCGCGTTGCTTTGGGCGACTGCACAGGATCGTCCTGAGCAATATAGCGAACGAGAATGTTGGTATCTAAACCGATCATTTTGATGATGCTCCGCGCTCCGCGATTGTCTCGTTCATTATTTCAATCGTTACTGGCGTACTCGGTTTGCGCACCAAACTTTTCATTTTGACACCTTTGTAACCCATGGATTATGAGATTCGAAAAGGATGAACGAACTTGGCTGAGATTTTCTTAATTCTTGATAATAATCTAGGCAATTCTTAGATGTTTTCTTTGTGGCCGTTGAGTTAAGCCCATCAATTAAAGTCATGATCGGGCCAAAACGTTGCGCTTTTACTAAATCACCAGTTAATTGATTTAAGTCCATTATCCCTTGATCGGCACAAACGATAGTTGCGCGTTCAATTAACGTTCGCTCTATGGAATTGAGTGGGTTTGATCTGGTGTTCATTTCGAGCAGTGTTTGGAAAAGTTCTAGCTGGGCTTGCTGCACATTTGGTTGGATTCCTGGACTTTCGAAAATGACTGAAAAAATAGAGAAAATGAGCAATCCACCGCCCATGAGTTTATACCACCATTCTTCAATTATTTCCCAACCTACGAGAAGGAAAATTGATCCCATAAAGCCTGCGCATAAGTATCCAAAAGCTCCCCACCAGTGGCTTGCCCACATATAAAATCCTGAGAGAATGAGTCCAGTTAGCAAGCAGATTCCAGCAAATATTTGGCGTAAATTAACCACTTATGAGTCTCCTTTTGGGTTTGTCTGTCTGGGTACTTTGCCCGTTATATGGGCAAAGCGTTGGCAGATACATCAAGTTGACTTGTTTTGATATGGCCTACCTGTATCGTTACACCAGTGTATT
>JAVHQJ010000043.1:0-1040 GCA_036171075.1 Sideroxydans sp.
CCTGTGAAATTGTTTCCGTCCACGCCAGAGAAACTGCTTGAAGCGATCCTGAGGGTAATCGTAAATGTGGTAGCACTTGCCCAATGCATCGACTGTTATGACAGCCTGTTCGGTCATTCCTGACCGCCTTTCGTCTCGGCCGGGCGTGCGCATTGGCCAAGTTTGTCGGCCAGACCGACCAGATCGTAAGCAAGACCTTTTTGTCTCGATTTCGCGATATATCCTTCGACATTTTCCATAGTCAACCGGCCATGGCCATTGACCAGAGAGGCCAGCAGATCGGCGTCATGATCGGGGTGGGAGTGAACGATGTCCATATAGTTTGCAATGTCATCCGAATAAGCCTCATCCTCAAAGCCGAATATCCGCATGTTCGGCAATAGCGAAGCCTCCGACACCAGATGCCGGATCACGGCCGCATGGATAATCGGGTTGATGGTCCGGTATTGATACCAGATTGCGTATTGAGCCCTCGAATAGGGAGGAAAAACAAAATAAAAACGGGTTTCGGGGTGTGCTCTCACGAAACTGGTCACGTACTTGTCGACATAAGCCAGCGCATTTGCCACCCGCTGCCCGGTTTCCGCCTCGGAATAACGAAGGGGCGAACCTGAGGCGACAGCGTGGCCCGCCTGTCTTATTTTATCAATGGTATCCCGCATCATATAATTCCCGCTCGCCGCGCACCACTTGTCCAGCCCCCCGAATCGGTGCATGTTTTCGCTATCGCCCAGCCAGGCATTCGGCCGGTCGATATTGGATGAAGCGCCTACGCAATCCTCATTTGAGGACCACGTCGATAGGCATTTTATATAATGCCAATTAAGGTAGACGCGAATATCATTGAACGGGCTCTTGTCATACAAGTACTCATAAGTAGCGTAAGGAAACAGAGAATAGCCCGCTCTCGTATTCATATAGACGCTATCCAAGGAATAAATAACGTTCCTTATATTTTTTTCCCTGAACAAGAAATTCAATACCATGGCTCGCTCAAAATAATCTCCAGCCGACATTGAAATATTAACAAAATTACCGCC
>JAVHQJ010000044.1:0-20891 GCA_036171075.1 Sideroxydans sp.
TCAAGAAGCGTGCAACCTCGGCAAATTTATTACCCCTAGTTGAAACACCCCTTGCCTAAACTTATTTAATGATTGATTAACGACATGACTACAGAACAAAATCTCCCCGTACAAGACGAAAACCAGATCGTGGCGGAACGTCGCGCCAAGCTAAAAGCCATTCGTGAAAAAGGCGTCGCCTTCCCGAACGACTTCCAGCGTGAACATCTATCCGATGATTTGCATAAGTTGTACGGACATCTGACGCATGACGAACTTGAAGCTACCCCCATTCAGGTATCGGTCGCGGGGCGCATGATGCTAAAGCGCGTGATGGGCAAGGCGAGTTTCGCCACCATTCAAGATATGGGGGGACGCATTCAACTGTTTTTGAGCAACGACAACATCGGCGAAGCTGCGCATGGCGAGTTTAAGCACTATGACTTGGGCGACATCATCGGCGCAGTGGGTGTGCTGTTCCGCACAAAAACCAATGAGTTGTCGGTGCGTGTCTCGCAGCTCCGCCTGTTGACCAAATCCTTGCGCCCCCTGCCCGAGAAGTTCCACGGTTTGAGCGACCAAGAGCAGAAGTATCGTCAGCGCTATCTTGACCTCATCACCAATGACGATTCGCGCAAGGTCTTCCTCGCACGCACGCAAATTATTCAGTCTATACGCGAGTATTTCATTCGCCACGGCTATCTCGAAGTCGAGACACCAATGATGCACCCTATTCCTGGTGGCGCATCGGCAAAGCCCTTCGAGACGCACCACAATGCGCTGGATATGAAGATGTATCTGCGCATCGCACCCGAACTGTATTTGAAGCGTCTGGTCGTTGGCGGATTCGAGAAGGTGTTCGAAATCAACCGCAACTTCCGCAACGAGGGAGTCTCCACTCGCCACAATCCCGAGTTCACCATGATCGAGTTCTACGAAGCCTATCGCGATTACAAGTATCTGATGGGATTCACCGAAAAACTATTCGCCGAAGTGGCGCTCAAGGTCCTCGGCACAACCGTGATCAGTTACCAAGGTAAAGAGCTCGATTTGGGCAAACCTTTCCACCGCCTCACCATGGTGCAAGCGGTGCAGAAATTCCACCCGCAATTCACTGACGCGCAACTGAATGACCGCACCTTCTTGGTCAATCAACTGAAAGACCTGAAAGCAAAATACAACCCTAAAGATACCGTGGGGGGCTTGCAGTTGTCTCTGTTTGAAGAGATGGCGGAAGGCCACTTGTTTGAGCCGACCTTCATCATTGACTATCCAGTAGAAGTGTCACCACTGGCACGTAGCAGCGATGCCCACCCAGAGATTACCGAACGCTTTGAATTATTTATCGTCGGACGCGAGATTGCCAATGGCTTCTCCGAATTAAACGATTCGGAAGACCAAGAAGCACGCTTCGATGCGCAAGTCGCCGCGAAAGATGCAGGCGATGAAGAGGCGATGTTCAAAGACAGTGCGTTCGTGCGCGCACTCGAATATGGTTTGCCCCCTACTGCGGGTCAAGGTATCGGAATTGACCGCCTCGTGATGTTGCTCACCGACAGCGCCAACATTCGCGATGTGATCTTGTTCCCGCACATGCGTCCTGAATAACGTGCTCACCCACGACGCACGCCGACACCTATTGCAACACTACCCGATGCTGGCAGAGCTGCCCGCATCAAAATTGGATGAGTTACTCGCACAAGCAAGGGTGATGTCGTTGCCCGTAGGCACGACCGTGTTCGATGAGAATCAGGCTTGCCAAGGTTTCCCGTTGATTTTGTCTGGCAGTTTGCGCGTGATCAAAGCGTCTGCAAATGGGCGTGAGTTGCAACTGTACCGCGTCATCCCTGGCGAGAGCTGCATCCTCACTAGCAGTTGTTTGCTTGGCCATACGCGCTATCAAGCGAGGGGTATTTGCGAAGCCGATGTCGAAATGGTGTTGTTACCTGCCAGCGCTTTCCATGGCTTGCTCGAAAGCCAATCCAGCTTCCGCACCTACGTTTTCCACCTCTTCTCGGATCGCCTCACCGACCTAATGCAACTCGTTTCGGCGGTCGCATTCCAAAAACTGGATCAGCGTTTAGCTGCTTTACTCATCACTAAAGAAAGTCCTATCCAAGCCACGCACCAAGCTTTAGCTGACGAACTCGGCAGCGCACGCGAGATGGTGAGTCGACTGCTAAAGGGATTCGCCGATCAAGGCTGGTTAGTATTGGGACGTGAACACATCGAGATTTTGAATCGGACTGAATTAAATCGCCTAGCCTCAAATTAAAACTTATGCGCCACTCGAATAGGCGCTTTAATAAAGCTAAATAAATTTTTTGCGATGCTGTTACCTACTTAATGCGCAATATGTCCAATCAATAGCCTAAACAAAAAGGAGTTATGTTTTCACATAACTCCTTTTTTTATTGGTCAGCGTGAGAAGATTCGAACTTCCGACCCCTACCACCCCAAGGTAGTGCGCTACCAGGCTGCGCTACACGCTGAAGCGCGACATTATAACAGAGCGCTTATACCTCAAGCAATTTTAAGCGACGCAATTCACTTCACGCGCGCAAAAAATAAAGCAAATCGAACAATTCTTTTTTAATGTTGGATATGGCGATTTGGGTTGGTTTAGGCACTACTATTGCAGCGTGTTGTGCAGTGAGTTGCACCTGATCTAACCTGCCGCGTGCCCCACTAATCGTAAAGCCTTCTTCATACAATAATTCACGTATGCGACGAATCAACAAGACTTCATGGTGTTGATAGTAACGACGATTACCACCACGCTTGACAGGTTTGAGCTGCGTAAATTCTTGCTCCCAATAACGCAAGACATGCGCCTTCACCCCACATAGTTCGCTAACCTCACCAATCGTGAAATAGCGTTTAGCGGGGATGGCTGGCAAGTCTGAATTAACTATTCGCTGTTCCATGATAGGTGTTCTCTACCATGCTTTTTAGCTTTTGACTGGGATGAAAAGTTACAACACGGCGTGCCGAGATGGGTATTTCTTCCCCTGTTTTTGGATTGCGTCCAGGTCGCTGCGGTTTATCGCGCAATTGAAAATTGCCAAATCCTGAAAGTTTTACACTAGCCCCTTGCTCTAACTGAATGCGAATTTCTTCAAAGAAAGTTTCGACCATGTCTTTGGCTTCGCGTTTATTCAATCCGACTTTTTCAAAAAGCAAATCAGATAGTTCTGCTTTTGTTAATGTTGTTGTCATTTCGCCCCCTCAACTACGCAGCTTTACGCCGTTTTTTTCTAGTACCAAAATCAACAACTGAGTACTACTTTCAATTTCTGATTCAGTCAGTGTTTTTTGAGTATCTTGTAATAACACACGGAATGCAAGGCTTTTTTTGCCTTGCTCAACACCTTTACCGCGATACAAATCGAACAATTCGACGCTTTCCACATACGGCGCTTTCGCTTCGCACATTGCGCTTAATAAAGTGCTCACCAAAACACTTTCATCCGCCAAAACGGCGATATCTCGACGCACCAAGGGGACGCGCGAGATTGCCGCCACCTTGGGTACAGAGATGCTGGTTAGCGCGCTCATATCCACCTCAAACCACACAGGAGGATTAGGTAAGTCATATTGTTGTTGCAATTGCGGGTGTAGCTCGCCTATCCAGCCGATTTCTTTACCATCCAATAAAATTTGGGCTGACTTACCTGGATGCGAGGCCGTATGCACGGCCGCTTTGAAATTCAAAGGAAGAGTTGAGAACAAAGCCTCGACATCTCCTTTGACATCATAGAAATCAACATTATGTGTGGGTACGCCCCATTGTTCGGACTGCGCACCGCCATAGGCAAGTCCCGCCAGTCTTTCTTGTTGAAGGTAGTCATTTCCCACTTTTGAGAAACATCCGCCAACTTCAAATAGCCGAACACGCATCTGCTTGCGTGCCAAATTTGTGCGTAACGACTCAATTAAACCGCCGAGCAGACTGCTACGCATGACGCTCATCTGACTAGCAATCGGATTTTTCAGCACAATGGGCGAGCTGTTACCACACAGGTCACGCTCCCAAGCAGCATCGACGAAAGCATAATTGATCGTTTCTTGATAATCGCGTGCCGCCATAGCGTGCATCAGTTGTGCTAGCGGACGTTGTGATTCCTTACGCGGCAAAATGCTCATGCGCGCTTGAATTGGGGCTGGCAGGATATTCTCGTAACCATAAACACGCGCGACTTCTTCAATAAGATCCTCTTCGATTTGAATGTCGAAACGGTAACTCGGCGGCGTCACCCAAAATGCTTCACCTTGTTGCTCGAATATCATCCCTAATCGTGACAAAATCTGTGCAATCTGTTCAGTAGGTAAGGCAACACCCAATACACGAAGTACACGTGATGTGCGCAGTTTGACTGGGAGACGCACAGGCAATTCGCCTTGCATTGAGGTCATGGTGCCAGCCTGACCACCACAGATATCGAGTATCAATTGAGTTGCCCGCGCGAGTGCATAGCCCGTAGCAGAAAAATCAACACCTCGCTCAAAGCGATATGCCGCATCTGAACTAAAGCCGAGGCGGCGCGATTTACCCGCAATGACGCTAGGTGAAAAAAAGGCGCTTTCCAAGAAAATATCTGTTGTCGTATTGCTGACCGCGCTGTCTGCGCCACCCATCACCCCCGCTAACGCAATAGGTGCTTGATCGTCTGCAATCACCAATATATCTTCTTGCAAGTCGACATGTTGCTCATTCAATAATTTTAACTTCTCACCTGCACGCGCAAAACGCACCTCAATGCCGCCATTTAGCTTGTTCAAATCGAATGCATGCATCGGCTGTCCAAGCTCCAGCAAAACATAGTTGGTTACATCCACCAACGCGCTAATACTATGCAGGCCACAGCGCTCCAAACGCTTCGCCATCCATGCCGGTGTCTGCGCTTGAGCATTAACTCCAGAGATGACGCGTCCGTCATAACGCGAACAGGCACTCGTTGCCGTTATTTTAATTTTTTTAGTTTGTGCGCCAGTTTCGTTAAAAGTAGAGGAGGACAACGATGCTACCGCAGCGCCCGTCAAAGCCGAGACTTCACGCGCAATCCCATACAACGATAAACAATCACAACGATTCGGGGTTAACTTGAGCGTGAAGAGTTGATCGTCCAAATCCAGATGCACACGAATGCTCTGTCCGACCATCGCTCTGGCATCCAGCACCATCAAGCCAGTGCTCTCTTCTGCAAGTCCCAATTCTTTTTCAGAACACATCATGCCGAAGGACGCAATGCCGCGCACTTTAGCCTGCTTGATTTCAATACCTGGAAGCTTGGCGCCAACTAGCGCACAGGGCGCTTTCATACCCACCGTTACATTACCTGCGCCACAAACGATGGACAGCGGTTCGACTTGTCCAACATCTACGGTCAGTACATTCAACCGATCTGCATCAGGATGTTTTTCTTTGGTGAGCACCTGCGCCACAACAACCTTGTCGAAAGCGGCAGCCACAGGCTTCATCTCTTCGACTTCCAGCCCCGCCATTGTCAACAGATGTGACAGCTCATCACTAGACAGCGAAGGGTTCACCAAACTACGTAACCAAGATTCCGAGAATTGCATATCAATTAAATTGTTTCAGAAATTGAAGATCGTTCTCGAAGAACAACCTTAGATCATTCACGCCATAGCGCAACATAGCCAAACGCTCGACACCCATACCAAAAGCAAAACCAATGTATTTCTCACTGTCAATACCGACGTGTTTAAGCACATTCGGATGCACCATGCCGCAACCACCAATCTCCAACCAGCCGCCCTTCCAGCTCATATCCATCTCGGCTGACGGCTCGGTAAAGGGGAAGAACGAAGGACGGAAGCGCACTTGCATATCTTCGGTCTCAAAATAGTTTTGCAGGAAATCCGCGATGACGCCTTTTAGGTCAGCAAAGCTGACGCGCTCACCCACCCACAGCCCTTCAACCTGATGAAACATAGGTGAATGGGTAGCATCGGAATCGACACGATACACACGCCCAGGAGCAATGATGCGAATGTCTGGCATCGCATCCAAATGTTTGTACCTCTCCAAATGCGCTTGCATATAGCGAATTTGAATAGGCGAGGTGTGGGTGCGCAACATATGCTCATCGTCGATATAGAACGTGTCGTGCATTGCACGCGCCGGATGGTCGGCGGGGATGTTCAACGCGGTGAAATTGTAAAAATCATTTTCAATCTCGGGGCCTGCCGCCACGTCATAGCCAATCGAATGAAATAGCGTTTCGATACGTTCCAAGGTACGCGTCACAGGATGCAAACCACCCACGCCCGCATTGCGCCCAGGCAGCGTCACATCGAGTGATTCTGCCGCCAATTTAGATTGCAATGCGAGTTGTTGAATAGCATCGCGGCGCGCCTGAAGTGCCGCCTCGATTTGCTGCTTAATTTGATTGATGCGCGCGCCCGCAGCAGGACGCTCTTCGGCGGAGAGTTTGCCCAAGCCTTTTAATAAGCCAGTCAAGTTTCCCTCTTTGCCAAGGTAGCGTGCTTTTGCATTTTCAAGCTCCACTGCGTCATGAATCGCAGCAAAACTTTTCAGCGCATCATCGAGAATCATTTGGAGTTCTTGCATTATTCAATCGTCAATCTAGAAACAAAAAAGGAGGCACTAAGCCTCCTTTTTTATATTGCGCAATACTTACGCGCCGAGGCTAGCTTTAGCTTGAGCGAAAATTTGAGCAAAAGCTGGCTTATCAAACACAGCCAAATCAGCCAAAACCTTACGATCAATCTCAATCGCAGCCTTCTTCAAACCATTCATGAAGACGCTGTATGGCAGACCTTGCTCACGTGCAGCCGCATTGATACGTGCAATCCACAAAGTGCGGAACTGACGTTTCTTTTGGCGACGGTCACGATATGCGTATTGACCAGCCTTCATCACCGCTTCTTTAGCGATGCGATAAACACTATTACGACGACCACGGTAACCCTTGGCCTTAACTAAAATCTTCTTATGACGCGCGCGCGCCGTTACACCACGTTTAACTCTTGCCATTTTTCAAATCTCCTTATGCGTAGGGCATCATGGCGCGAACAGACGCCGTGTTGGTTTCATGCACACCAGTCGAACCACGCAACTGACGCTTATTCTTGGTGGTTTTTTTGGTCAGGATATGACGCTTAAACGCTTGACCGCGCTTGATAGTACCGCCAGGGCGAACGACGAATCGTTTCTTCGCACTGCTCTTGGTTTTCATCTTTGGCATAACAACTCCATTTATTTGATGACGCCGGGAGGTCTCTGACAGAAACACTTGAAAACCCGGAACCACTTGTACGGGACTCTATTCACAACCACCGCAACGGCGAGCCCCTTGCTCCGTCGCGATACAAAACTATTTCTTCTTGGGACCGAGCACCATCACCATCTGACGGCCTTCAAACTTTGGATATTGCTCAACCACACCATGCTCGTCCAAATCAACTCTGATTCGTTCAATCAGGCGCATGCCAATCTCTTGGTGAGCCATCTCACGACCACGGAAACGCAAAGTAATCTTGGTTTTATCACCGTCAGTCAAAAACTTAATCAAATTTCGCAACTTAATGTTGTAGTCGCCATCATCCGTACCAGGACGGAATTTGATTTCTTTAACCTGAACTTGTTTTTGCTTAAGCTTGGCTTCGTGTTGTTTTTTGGCTTCGGCATATTTGAATTTGCCGATGTCCATAATGCGACAAACAGGCGGTTCGGCCAAAGGCGCGATTTCCACCAAATCTAATTCCGCCACATCTGCCAAACGCAGGGCTTCCGCCACCGCCACGACACCTAGCTGCTCCCCCTCCGCGCCGATGAGCCGCACCTGAGGTGCTGTAATCTGCTCATTCATCCGCTGCGACTTATCTTGTGCTATTGCAAATTCTCCATTAAAAAAATTAAACCGTGCTATCCGCCTAGCAGTTCGGTTTTTAAGCGCTGAATCAGCACCTCCACCGACATCTGCCCAAGGTCTTCACCTTGGCGGTTTCGCACGGCAACGAGCTTGGCAGCGACTTCCTTATCACCCAGAATTAACTGGTAAGGCAACTTCTGCAAGCTATGTTCGCGTATTTTATAGGTAATCTTCTCGTTGCGCAAATCCGATTGCACACGGAAGCCAGCTGCATTGAGCGCTTCAGTCACTTGAGTGCTGTATTCCGCTTGGCCTTGCGAGATATTCATCACCACCATCTGTACAGGAGCCAGCCACAATGGCATCGCACCCGCATGATTTTCGATCAACATGCCGATAAAACGCTCCAACGAACCGAGAATCGCACGATGCAACATCACGGGTGTCTTGCGCGTATTGTCCTCGTCCACAAACTCCGCGCCCAAGCGTCCGGGCATAGAGAAGTCGACTTGGATCGTGCCGCACTGCCACGAGCGACCAATCGCATCCTTGATATGGAACTCGATCTTAGGACCGTAGAAAGCGCCCTCGCCAGGCAACTCGATCCAGTTCAGACCTGATGCGCGCAGGGCTGCGCGCAAAGCATCCTCGGCCTTGTCCCAAATATCGTCAGAGCCAACGCGACTTTCCGGACGCAGCGCCAACTTTACCGTCACGTCGTTGAAGCCAAAATCCTTATAGACCTTGAGCACCAGCGCATTGAAAGCCGTCACTTCAGACTCGATCTGCGCTTCCGTACAAAAGATATGTCCGTCGTCCTGAACGAAACCGCGTACGCGCATCAAGCCATGCAAACCACCAGAGGGTTCATTGCGATGGCATGAACCAAACTCACCGTAGCGCAACGGAAGTTCGCGATAAGAACGCAGATCCGCATTGAACACTTGTATGTGTCCTGGGCAATTCATCGGTTTAATCGCGTATTCGTGTTTCTCTGATTCGGTGGTGAACATCCCCGCTTTGAAGTGTTCCCAATGCCCCGATTTTTCCCACAGAACGCGGTCGATAATTTGCGGGCAACGCACTTCTTGATAGCCGTTATCGCGATAGACACTGCGCATGTACTGCTCGATGGCCTGCCACAACGCCCAGCCCTTGGGATGCCAGAACACCATGCCCGGCGCTTCGTCTTGCATGTGAAACAGGTCGAGTTGCTTACCCAACTTGCGATGGTCACGTTTCTCTGCTTCTTCAATCTGCATCAGATACGCATCGAGTTCTTCTTTCTTCGCCCAAGCCGTACCGTAGATACGCTGCAACATCTCGTTCTTGGAGTCACCACGCCAATAAGCACCCGCCACCTTCATCAACTTGAATGCTTTTAGCTTCCCAGTCGAAGGAACGTGAGGGCCGCGACACAAGTCAGTGAACTCCCCCTCGGTGTAAAGCGACACATCCTGATCGGCCGGAATAGATTCGATGATCTCCGCTTTGTAAGCCTCACCGATAGATTTGAAATAAGCCACCGCCTCATCGCGCGGCAACACCTTACGCGTTACCGGCAAATCTTTTTTCGCCAACTCCGACATACGTTTTTCGATGGCAGTCAGGTCTTCAGGTGTGAATGGGCGCGAATAGGCGAAGTCGTAAAAGAAACCGTTCTCGATGACGGGGCCGATAGTCACTTGCGCTTCAGGGAACAACTCTTTAACCGCATAGGCTAGCAAGTGTGCCGTCGAGTGACGAATGATCTCAACGCCATCCGCATCTTTGTCTGTGATGATGGCTAAATTCGCATCGCCAGAAATTAAGTGCGAAGTGTCCACCAATTGACCGCCTACTTTGCCAGCTAAAGCAGCACGAGCAAGCCCCGCACCGATGCTCTGAGCCACTTCAGCAACGGTTACTGGACTAGGGAAAGTTCTTTGCGATCCATCAGGCAAAGTAATGATTGGCATATTGATTCCTAAAAATACAAAGTGCGGCAGAGCCGCACTTTGAATTGGTAGGCACGATTGGACTCGAACCAACGACCCCTTGGATGTCGACCAAGTGCTCTAACCAGCTGAGCTACGCGCCTGTAAAAGGACGCGCATTGTAACTGAAGAGTTTCGACACGCCAAGAATTTAGTGCGGATTTAAGGTGAGAACGCGGCGTGATTTGGGTTACGACGTCACATGCTTGCGCATATGAGTCTTCGCCGAAACTACACTCATCCTTAATACTGCCCAGAGGTGTAGTTTTGGTTACGACATCACATGCTTGCGCATATGAGTCTTCGCCGAAACTACCCCCATCTCAATACTGTCCAGAGGTGTAGTTTTCAAAGCGGGTGAACTCGCCACGGAAGGTGAGCTCGACTTTACCGATTGGGCCGTTACGTTGCTTGCCTACGATAATCTCGGCTTTGCCTTTATCCGGCGAATCTGGGTTATAGACCTCATCGCGATAGATAAACAAAATCAAGTCAGCATCTTGCTCAATCGCGCCTGACTCGCGCAAATCGGACATCACAGGGCGTTTATTCGGACGTTGCTCCAAGCTTCGATTCAGCTGTGACAGGGCAATAACGGGGACGTGTAATTCTTTTGCGAGTGACTTCAACGCACGAGAAATTTCGGAAATTTCAGTGGCGCGATTTTCACTGTTGCGTCCCGCTGGCGAACTCATCAACTGGATGTAGTCAATCACAATCAAGCCCAAGCCGCCGCCTTCAACTCCCTGCGCATTAGGCTTTCGATTCTGTCTATCCAAACGGCGCGCACGCGAACGCAATTCCAATGAATTCAAACCTGCTGTTTCATCAATGAATATCGGAGCATCATTTAACTGCCCCAACGCCATCGTCATACGTGACCAGTCTTCATCTTCCAAACGCCCTGTACGCAGATTTTGCTGATTCAATCGCCCCACCGAACCAATCATCCGCATCGCCAGTTGCGCCCCGCCCATTTCCATACTAAAAATCGCCACCGCTTTATTGGAGTCCAACGCAGCGTTCTCTGCGATATTGATAGAAAAGGCCGTCTTACCCATACTCGGCCGTCCCGCCACAATGACGAGGTCGCCAGGTTGCAAGCCAGACGTCATCTTATCCAAATCCGTAAAGCCAGTAGCCAGCCCTGTTACCTCATTTGCATCGCGCCCCATAAGCGATTCAATGCGCTCGACCACTTGCGTCAGCAACGGCGGCATCGCCACAAATCCTTGCGCGCCGCGCTCCCCTTCTTCGGCGATGGCCATCACACGGCTCTCTGCCTCATCCAGCAATTGCCTTGCATCGCGCCCACTTGGATTGTAGGCACTGGTTGCAATATCACTCCCCACCGTGACCAACTTACGCATGATGGCGCGTTCACGCACGATTTCGGCATAGCGCAAAATGTTCGCGGCGGAAGGCACGTTCTGTGCCAGTGCGCCCAGATACACCAACCCACCAACCTTCTCCAGCTCTGCACTGCTTTCCAAGGATTCCGCCAGCGTAATCACATCCACCGGCTTAAACTGTCCACTCAAACGGCCAATGTGACGCCAAATCAAGCGATGGTCGGTACGATAAAAATCGTCCTCACCCAACAAATCACTCACCTTATCCCAAGCACTGGTATCCAACAAAATACCGCCCAATACCGACTGCTCTGCCTCTACAGAATGTGGCGGTAAGCGAATGGCTTCAAGTTGGGAATCTGGAATAGGCGAAGAAAAATTTTGCATGGTGTGACCGCCAATTTAAGGGAGGGGAATTTTACACTGCGGAAAGTAAAATCTATGCGGCAAATTTAGGCAACAAAAAAGGGCTGTTGCCAGCCCTTTTTTGCATCAAAACATCGCAGAAAAATTACTCTGCGCTGATCGAAACAGTCACATTCACAACCACATCTGAATGCAGCGCAACGGTGATTGCGTGTTCGCCAATTTGCTTCAAGTGACCCGTTGGGGTACGTACTTGACCCTTCTCAACTTGGTGACCTTGAGCAACCAGCGCGGTAGCGATGTCTGCATTCGTTACCGAACCGAACAACTTACCGTCAACGCCCGCCTTTTGAACGATGCCAACCGTAGCACCTTCCAATTTAGCACCGCGTGCTTGTGCATCAGCCAACTTAGCAGCTTCACCCGCTTCCAATTCAGCACGACGTGTCGCGAAGTCAGCGATGTTGCTTTCTGTCGCGCGCTTTGCCTTGCCTTGAGGAATCAGAAAATTGCGTCCGAAACCATTCTTTACTTTGACAACATCGCCCAACTGACCGAGGTTGACTACTTTTTCCATCAGAATAACTTGCATGGTCTACTCCTTAGTGCAAATCGGTGTAAGGCATCAAAGCCAAGAAACGTGCACGCTTCACAGCCACGCTCAACTGACGTTGATAACGTGTTTTAGTCCCTGTGATACGCGCGGGAATCAACTTGCCGTTTTCAGCGATAAATTCCTTCAGGATGTTCACGTCTTTGTAATCCACTTCCGCGATCTTATCGACAGTGAAGCGGCAGAACTTACGACGCTTAAACAATTGACGTGAAGAGCTACCCTTCTTGTCATCTTTTTTCTTAAATACACGAGCCATTTTTTGCTCCTATTTCAATGTAACGTTATCAATGTGCAACACCAACTGCGCGATCTTCAGACTACGTTGCGCTAGGAAACCTTCGGCTCTCACCTGCTGACCGGGTTGCACACGGCAAACTTGCTGTGCCGCTTCACCGAGTGCCAGTGCCGGTACATCACACTGAACTTGGCGTTGCATCCCTGCTTCCTGCTGCATCGAGGTGTGGCGTAATTTGAAAGCCACTCTCGCTAATCCTGCTGGGGTGTAGCGCAAGCCTTCCGACTCCACCACCTCCCCGTCAATCACACAACGGTTGTTGCTCAATCCTAATTAAGCAGCCGCTACTGCTGCTGGCGCAGCTTCAGCTGCATCAGCGCCGTAAGAGCGCGACTTCTCTTCCTTCATCATTGCGGAAGGCACAACAACAGCAGCCTTCGTCTTGATAGTCAGATGGCGCAACACTGCATCGTTAAACTTGAACGCGTGTTCCAGTTCTTCCAGTGTTGGCTGATCGATCTCGATGTTCATGAGCACGTAGTGTGCTTTGTGGATCTTTTGGATCGGGTATGCCAATTGGCGGCGGCCCCAGTCTTCCAGACGGTGGATGTGACCATTCTTGCTGGTCACCAACGTGCGATAACGCTCGATCATCGCGGGCACTTGCTCGCTTTGATCAGGATGCACGATAAATACGATTTCGTAGTGTCGCATTACATCTCCTTGTGGATTAAAGCCCCCCGACATTTAAGTGGACGGTGGGGCAAGGTTTAGAACTCCCGTTTTTCGGGAGCGCGCATTATAGGGATTAATCAGTCTTCGTCAACCACCACTCAAAAAATCAGGGGGTTATTATGATTTTTAGAGAACGCTAGCAATTCCTAAAACGATAGTAATAAGCGCCCAGCACCAGCATAAAGCTCCAAAACACCAGCCAAGCTGGCGCATGAGCCATATAAAAAATGACCCCAACCATTACAAAAGCAATTTGAACAAGACCCAACACCAGCACCATTCGTTTTACCGATACACCTGCGGCTTCTAACACATGATGAATATGAGTCCGATCTGCATGGAACGGAGAGTTTTTCTTTTTCACTCGCCTAAACATCACCACCAATGTATCCAACAGCGGAACGCCAAACAGCCATAACGTCACAGCAGGCTCACCCGATACCTCACCCCGAGTCACTTGCGCCATGAACCAGCCTAATACAAGACCTATCCACATACTGCCCGCATCCCCCATAAAAACCCAGGCACGTTTAACAAACAATCGAGTATTAAAAAATAAAAATCCCAGCAATGCCCCCAACATAGCCCACGTCAAAGGTAAAAGGTCATCAGCGCCCGCGAGTAAAAAAATAAATGCGACGCCTGCCGTAGTAATAAGCGCCATCTTGCCCGCCATGCCATCCGCACCGTCAATCATATTCATCGCATTAATGCCGCCCACATAAGCGACCACGCTAAAAGCCACAGCAAAAAAGCCCAATTGAACATCACCTGCGCCAAACAACGAACCTAAATGGGTAATCATGCCTTCTGCCCCCATGATGACCACAAGCGCAATAAACACCTGAACCGTCATGCGCACACCAACACGCAAGTCGTGCTTATCATCCAATACACCGAGCGCCACCAAAACACCCGCGCACAAAAGCAATAAACTCGTTTGTGCGCTATGCGTTTCAGAAAAATAGATTGCTAAAGCCACTGCAACAAACATCGCCACCCCACCAATCGTCGGGGTTGGCGAAGAGTGTTGCTTTCGACCACCAGGGTGATCTATCAAGCCGATTTTTGAGGAGGCTTTTTTAAGCGCAAGAACAAGCAATACACAAAGCAACAGCGTACTTAAGAATACAACCATTCAGATGCCCCTAAAATCTTCTATTTTTAAACGTTCAATTAATTTAGCAAATTAAAATATTCTTCAGCAACAACGCGCCACATATAACGCCTCACTGCAATCTCGGACATTGCATCTCCAACCTGCTGAATCATCGCACCATCCAAACCTTTGACCAATTTAATCAAAGAGTCCGCATCCTCAAAGAATAATGCTTTATTTTCCGTAGTACTTCTATTGAAGTCACAATCGAAAGCCAGAACAGGCCTCCCGAAATGCATTGCTTCTACGAGCGAAGGATTTGTCCCTCCCGCAGAGTGACCATGCACATAACACCAAGCGCCAGACCGCAATGTTTTCAGTTTTCCTAAATCGTAAATTGGGTCAAGCAAATATAAATTTGCATATAAAGAGTATTTTTTTCTCAGTGCTCTACCATATTCACTGTTATTCCAATTACCTACCATCACCAAAGACTCAACAGCATGCTCGGCAAAAGCCTCCACCGCCATATGCACATTATTCTCAGGCTCGATACGACAAACTGAAAATGCATATTTCGCTGGCAACACATACTCATCAACCGGAACAGCCTCGACATCCATGGCGTGATCACCACCATAAGCAATCACATGTGCGCTGACATCGTATGTATCGTGAACATACGCAGCAATAGCCGCATTATCCGCAATAACCTCGTGTGAAAAGCGCACTGCCATTTTTTCAGAGAATCGCAAAAAGTGTTTTGCGACACCTTGCCACTTCTCACGTCGCCATTCAATGCCATCAATATTAGTGACGATTTTCGCTGAAGAAAATAATCGAATGACTGGGAGAGCAATAGCGCCCGAAACCCCCAACAACAAAATTACATTACTGCGACTCCAGATTGCCGAGAACAAGGAAACGATATCATAAGGAATGCTCTGCGCACCATTAGCATTAAGTGGAATATATTTAAGCTCCGCCGTCAAATAAGAAAGTTTCTTTTCAATATAACCACTACCACTGCAATAGACCGTAAGTGTCGCAGGCAAAGCATTTTCAGCATGATAGGTGACCAAGTTTTCAGCAAGTGTTTCAAAACCACCGTAGTTAGCGGGGACACCAACGGTGCCAATAATAACCAACTTTGAAATTTCTTCTCTCATTTTCGCCCTACCGCTTGTGGCATATCAAGGAATTTCAAAATTAACAAATACAAAATGAAGAAGTGTGCCGAAGGATTAAATACATAAAAATCCTTAAAGTTAAGGATTATCAATGAAACAATAAAAACCAAAATTGTTGATGAGAGCATTTCATTAATATGAAATTTTCTATAAAGAGAAAACAATAAATACATCGCAATCGCTAGCACACCTACCAAACTTAGAGCACCCGCCCCAAATATCAACTTAATATAGCCCACATCAGAATGATAGGAGTGAGCCACTTCCGTATCAAAATTAAAGTCACCAATGCCAAACAAAAAATCAACCTCAGCTGGGGGAAGAAAATAATGATTCTCTGCCAGCTCTAGCACTGAAGAATCAGTCAAAGTCTCACCTTGAAAAGATGAAGTAATGAAACCAAAAGCCCAATCTAAATATGATGAATAGTCAGAACTCAACACAGCCACATATCCACCAGCTAGTATTGAGATAAAAACTGCAATCAACTTTAATAATCTATAAAAGTAAAAGGGCTTTGATAGCTTTCCTTTCATCAACAACACCAAAATATATACTAGGGTCGCAAACAAAATCACTAGAACTCCACTTCTGCCTACAACCATAATCGCAGTGAAAATAACTGCCTGTAAAACAATAAATAGCATTTTGGAAAACCTGCCAAATAAGTGCCATGCCTCTACTACAAGTATTAAGCCAAAAACAAAAATAATCCCAAACAATGATGATAAATATGAAAAGCCTGTATACATTAGCCCTGTCGGCCTACGAATAGGATATTCAAAATACAGAGGGTTTACATCCACAAGTAGATTAAAAATCGCTTCAAATTCTGAATCTATGAAAATTAGAATGACGAGAATTGCATTAAATCCCACTGCAGCATGAATAACCCTCAACAATTCAACGGCATTTAAGAATTTAATATTTCTATATATTACTAAAGCAGATAGAAATACAAACAAATTATATATCGCAATTTTACTGCCTCTAAAATCGATATTGAATTGACGAATCAGCGCCAATAAATCTAGCGAAACCATCCAACCAACAACAAATAACAAACAAACAATCGCCAAAAGTTGAGTCTTTTGAAAGTGCAAGTCTGCCAACAAGAAGAGTGGGAGTAAATAAAGTAGCGGTGCAGTTGAAATTGAAGAGCTGGCAAACTTAAAATGCGGTAAGTAGATCAACAATATTAAGCCTGTGAAAATCCAAATCATCTTTGTAGCGGCTTGGATCTTCCAGAATATATTTACTGAATTCATATTTGTCGGTATGGATAGACTACTTTCTACTTTGAAATATTAAGAGTAATTGTAAGAACATCCACACTTAAGAATAATTTAAAACCCAACCCAAAGCCGTTGACACAGGAATATTTCTAGCAACTTCTACGATATGTTCACCTCGGCCCCATTTTTCCTATAAGCCCATGAACTACACCTGTCAGCATGGCATGAAAACTTTTCCACTTACTGTCATCAATAATTACATTAAGAAATAATCGGTACACCATGGTCGCTAAAAAATATAGCTTAAGCCCTCGATGGACTTGCCTATCTAAAATCAAAGCTGTTGTATTTCTAAATACGTAATATCTACGAATAGGCGAATATTTCAAGGCCAGTCTGCCGAAAATTCTTTTTGGTGATTCGTCAGATAGCTCATGCTGCATTACGATAGCTGGACATATAAATAGTAAAAATCCTTGATCTACCGCCCTGATGCACCATTCGGTATCTACATGATCGATGAAGTAATCCTCTCTAAAGCCATCGGTTTCTTTCCATGCATCAATATTTAATAACATCCCTGATGTGATTAAAAGATTTGTACTTATGGCATCGTAATTGCCAATAACAGGCCTTACTTTTTTTATCCACCAGTTTCCAGGTTGGAAAATTGGAAATACAGTTTCCCCATCACGCTTATCTACAAATACAGGCCCAACTGCTGCCACTTTTGCATTCTGATTTGCAACACGCTCATTGAACTCATATAACTCGTTAACCATACTCAAACTGGGGGTGCTATCCTGGTCAAAAGTAATAACATATGGGACACTATCAACTAATGCCATACTACAAATTTGATTTACAGCCACTCCCATCCCAAGATTGACACCAGAGCCAATAACCTCACATTTTTCTTTGCCAGCCTTACCTAGCACCTCCTCAATAACGAAACCTCCGTTATTAAAAATAATAATTTTATCCACCTGATTTTCAAGTAATCGGAGTAGGTTTTGCAACTTTTTCGAATTGGGGTAATACACGATGATTCCTGCCCAAATACGGTCTTTATTACTAGACGTTGGAAATTTATTAGTCATTGTTCTATTAATTAAATTAATTTAAAACTTCAAGTCACCTTACTTATGACCTTACCCATAAAACCAAAAATTCTTCTCAGCACTCTCATTAGAGTCTGCATGGAAAATTTTGTGAGCAATCCATTAAGACATATCACAAGACCTGTACCCCACCGCCCCTCACGACAATGGCCCAATCCTATATCAATCCGAATGTTCGCCAGACATAGCTTGCGATACATCGGGGGAATAAATTCTTTTGCCACCTGCTCAATAAGTTGCAGATGCCTGCTCAGATTTAAATGCGAACCAGATGAATGCATCCGATAGTTTGACAAACAAATATCAGATGCATATCTAATCTTGGCTCCTTGATAAGCCTCTGCGACAAATATGCTAATGAAAAGAGGCCAATCATCAAGTTGTAGATTATGTGACCATGGCTTTAGATTCAGCAAAAAACTTTTTTTAAATATTGAAGCCTGTATCAACATTGGCGCAGGTGGTGCAGAAAAAATCGTGTCCAAACGCCCAAATGGCTCTAATTTAAAGAACGCAACCATTTTCTCATCGTAAACATAATTATTACTGTCACCGAACATTTTTGCTTGGCATAACAATGCATCAATTGTTGGATCAGATGATAATTTGGATAAAGCCAGCTTAATTGCACCCTCTTGATAATAGTCATCAGATGCCATAAACGCCACATACTCGCCTCTCGCCAGATGAACACCCTGATATAACGAATCAACTAAACCTGCATTTTTTTTACTATAAATTCGCACTTGAATACAATCTAAAAATTCATAATTCAAGCATTTGATCAAAGTATCATCAGGTGAACCATCATCAATAATGATTAATTCAAAATTTTTAATATTGCAAAGATTAATACTATTTAGACACTGCTCAATGTAGATTCCATGACGATATGCAGCAACTACAATAGTCAATTCTGGATTGCTATTGTTGCAATCTATTCCACCCGAGCGAACTAGCGAGAGTTCTGAATTTTTAGAAAAAATTATTTTTTTTGGCATATACACAATAAAGGGGGCTTTTTAGAGATTTAGTACTCAACAATACTGATGAGTAGTCTTAATTTTTGAATATTCGGATATATATTAACCAATATAGCCCAAACCAATATAGAAGGTAATTTAGCGCGTAAGCCATCGGCACGCCCTTTAAGCCGAATATCCCGACAAATAGCCAACTCAACAAAACGAATAAAACTGAAAAAGCGATTTCCGAAATAACAAATGCTTTAACCATTGCACGTCCAAGCATGATGTACGCCAACACCCAAGAACCTATTTTTATGACATCCCCTACCATTTGCCATGCAAAAAGTTCGCGCATAGGCAAAAAGTCCGCAGTAAATAAGGTGTTGATAATAAAATCGCGAAGCAAGTAAATAATGGTTGCGCCGATAATTACAACAGGCATAACCACGCGATAAACCTTCACAATCTCCAGTTTAAGCTCTGACGCAGTTCTAATTTCAGCCAATCGTGGTAGGTAGTAAACCGATAGCGTGGTCGTCACAAGCATCAAATAGATCTCACTGATTCTCCATGAAGCCTGCCAATAACCTGCTTCTGCCAAGCCCAAGTCTGCCGCCAAAAAGTCACGAATCAACATATACGAAATAGGAATCGTCAACGCCGACGTTAACCCCATCAACCCGAAGCCAGATAGCTCACGCAAGGCAGGACGATTCATTTCGCCCCATAAAAATTGAGCTTTAAACCAATCTCGCCTAGCCACCATCAAAGTGGTGGCAAGCAAAACGATTGCTGGATTGATTGTGAAAGCAACCAATGCGCCATACAACCCAAAATAATGAGCCAATAATCCAATCACCAGTAGGCTGAGCAAACTTCCTATGATGTTAGCGATGACGTAGATGCCAACTTCTTTTTTGCCATTAACGATAGCGAGCAACAGGTTGTTAGCAGCCATCGCTGGTAAGGCGAGTGCCAACCAAGTGAACACACTAGACATCTCCTTGCTATGCAACAACCACATAGCCAACCAATCACCTAGCGCCAGCACTATCCCACCCGCTAGCAAAGAAGCAATTAATGAAAAACGTATTGCGGTTTGCCACACCGCATGCTGACGTGCTTCATTATCGTAGTGCTCGGCAGTTGCTTTCGTGACGCCTGTTGATACCAAGCCTCCCGCCAGGCTAACCACGATAGACACTGCGTTTTGAAACTGCCCAATGATGGCGTAGCCTGCTGGCCCAACATAGACCGCCAAGACCTTGTTTAGCACTAGCGCACTCGCAACTTTGACAACGACGGCAATACCGTTGAGTAGGCTAGTTTTAACGAGACTCATTGAGTAGCTACGCGAGCTTTTGGCAGGCGGCGATGACAGCCGATGCACCAGCCTCATCCAAATGCGGCCCGATTGGCAAGCTTAAACATTGATTGGCGATTTGTTCAGCCAGTGGGAATTGACCTTTGACGTAACCCGCTTCCGCATACGCTTGTTGCAGATGGGGCGGTATGGGGTAGTGAATCAATGTGCCGATACCTGCTTCACCCAATGCCTTTTGCAATGCATCGCGCTGTGGATGTTGTATGACGAACAAGTGCCATGCAGGCTCCGCCCAATCGGGCACGAAGGGCAAGGTTAGACCAAGGCCGCTCAACTCTTTTTTGTATCGGTTCGCAATCACGGCACGGCGTGCATTCCAAGCATCCAACACTTTAAGTTTGACGCGCATTGCCGCGGCGTGGATAGGATCCAGACGACTATTGAACCCACGCACGTCATTGACGTATTTCACGCGTGATCCATAGTTACGCAATACGCGAATGCGGTCTGCCAGCTCTGCATCATCAGTAGTGATCGCACCGCCATCACCAAATGCGCCCAGATTTTTTCCTGGGTAAAAACTCCACGCCACGATGTCACCATGCGCACCTAGGCGCTTGCCTTTGTACTTCGCACCATGTGCTTGCGCACCGTCTTCCAATACCTTTAAGCCATGCTTGCGTGCAAGCGCCAAGATCGGGGCCATATCGCAGGGTTGACCATACAAATGCACTGGCAGAATAACTTTGGTGCGAGGTGTGATGGCAGCTTCGATGCGTGCAGGGTCGATGTTGTAAGTGGCAGCATGTGGCTCAACAGGGATGGGTGTTGCGCCA
>JAVHQJ010000045.1:0-1039 GCA_036171075.1 Sideroxydans sp.
TGCCCAATCCAGTTAATCAGTAAGTGCGCACTACCGGCGTACCCATAAAAAACCCGCACTCGAAAGTGCGGGTTTCTCAACGCGAACAGTATTACAAGGGTAGTCCTAACATGCTGCGCTTGAAGGTGTGGGGCTCGCTATCGCCGTAGTTGGCGCCCACTTGGTTGTTTTGACGCACGATTGCGGCAAAGCCGATTACCGGCAAGCCATTCACACCACTAACCAGCGAACCGGTGTTCGTCAGGGTCACATCAGCCCAACCCTTGGTACCAACAACAGTGGTATCCTGGTTATAGTGGTTGTTGTGGTTGGCATCGCTGGCCGTACCCAGAACATCGGAGCCATTAAAGGACAGGACGTTGACCTCATAACAGAACTGAGGACCTGCCAGGGTACCCGACGGGGAGAAGCCACCACTGCCCGGAGGCGTCGACTGCTCTTCACGGTTCCAGAACCGGATTCCGACGGAATCGCAAGACTTGCCACGGAGCACACCGTGGCCATTGCCCAAGGTCGTATCGAACTTGAAGTTCTGGGCAAACGGTGCATTACCCGGATTGACGTTATAAGGCAAGTCGGTATAGAAGTGCTTGGTGGGATAGGTCAGGACCCAGTCTGTATACACGCCAGAAACGCTATTGGCCGCGTATTCGTTGATCACATCGGTCGCGCTCAAAAGAACTGAAACCGCGTCAGCCGTGGAAAGCAAGTTAGCACCTTGGGTAGCACCGCTATTTAGCCACCAAGCTTGCTTCGGGCCTGCCGGGGTATCCAGAGTAGGAGCCAGGTCGCCTGCGGGGGCCAGAATAGCATAGTCTGTTGCATCGGTAGCAGCCCAATTCTCCAAGGCGGTGGGGTTGGCATCCACGGAGGTGCCATTGGCCACGTTGATCAGGCTGGCAAAGCCTTTCAGATCATTGCCCGGGGCAGTGAAGGCGAGGAAGGGACCTGTATGGTTATTCCAGTTCGCCAAGGTCGCGGCATCCATCGCAGCAACAACCTTGGCGCAATCGCGAGGCACACCGGCCGAGGTGTGGGT
>JAVHQJ010000046.1:0-1038 GCA_036171075.1 Sideroxydans sp.
CACGCCTTGAAAATAGTCCATGCGCCTCCTTTGCTGGTTGATGTTGTCTAACGTAGAGTTAACCAGCCGCCCCGCTTTTGGGCGGTCTGGTTGAACGCCGGGTTATGCCTAGTTCTTGTTGTAGCCATATTCACCCCGAGTCAGTAGGACGTTCTTCCAGTATGCCTCGCGCTCGATAACGGACTGGTCATCAACTTTCATTGGGCGGTATTCGAGCAGAGTTAACTTGAAGTGGCTTCTGGCGTACTCAAACCCTTCCATTTCAATTAGCTTGGTTAGTTCATCGTTCCATCCGTGCCCGGTGCCGATATAGCAACTCCAACGAGACCATATGCCGCTGCCACCGTATGCCGACCCAACATAGCGCTTTCCGTTCTTCAAGTCGGTGATGAGGTAAACGCCTTTGATGTTCTCGAGTGCGGCTTTCCAGTCTGGCTTAGATGACCTGAATATCGGCTCCAGAACAGAGAATTTGTGGTCTATATTTTCGTACCCGCAGAATGCTTCGCCATCGTATGGCTGACGAAGTAACTCAAGCACGGTCATGTTGTGGAAGTGATTATCTGGAATGAGTGCCTTAGCTCTGCCGGGTCGCTTGAAGAGAACCTTTAGGCGGCCAATGTAATCTGGATAGTCTTTGCACAGTTCCACTTCGTAGCGGTCGGAGTGCCGCGCACGGATGCGGTAGATTCCACCAAAGAGCCATACGCCCGGCTCGTGGTAGAAATCAATGAGAGAGAAGATGTAGTTGCGGTTAAACTCATCTTTCTTTCCGCGCCATTCGTTCCATGAATCCCACTCGCCGCGATCTCGGACAAATACGTCAAGCGGGTTGTCCTCGCCGTTCCAGCTAGCAAGATGAATCTTGCAGTCGTCAAGGTGGTTGAACGGCAAAATGTCAATTAGCTCAATCATGGCGGCAGCTTCTAGGCATAACGTGGAGCTAAGGGGCAGGCCGCTTCTGGCCTGTCCCGCTTGAGCGTCGGGTTGAACGAAGCCGCTATCGCGGAGAAACGGCCCTCAGCATCCTGATTAAAT
>JAVHQJ010000047.1:0-1032 GCA_036171075.1 Sideroxydans sp.
CTGTACCGCATGCGCCGAGTGAGCTGCCCACAGTGTGGCGTAAAGATCGAGGAGGTGCCGTGGGGTTGCGGCAAACACCAGATGACGACAGCCTATGTCCTGTTTCTGGCGCACTGGGCCAAGAAGCTGTCGTGGAAGGAGACGGCACTATCGTTTCGAACGTCATGGGACAAGGTCTGTCAGGCTGTCGAAGTGGTGGTGGCGTGGGGCTTGGAGCACCGCACGCTGGGGCCGATCCGGGCCATTGGTGTCGATGAGGTTGCCTACGGCAAGGGGCACAAATATCTGACGCTGGTCTACCAGATCGATGCGCAATGCACGCGGCTGCTGTGGGTTGGCAAGGAGCGCACGGTCAAGACGTTCGAGAAATTCTTTGACATGATTGGAGAGGACCTGTCTGGCAAGATTGAATTCGTCTGCTCAGACATGTGGAAGCCGTACCTGCGGGTAATCCGTGAGCGCTGCAGCAACGCACTCAATATCCTGGATCGCTTTCACATTGTGGCCAAGATGAATGATGCCCTCAACGATGTGCGAGCCGCTGAATCCAGAAGGTTGGTACAAGATGGTTTCGAGCCGGTGCTGACGAAGACGCGCTGGTGCGTGCTCAAGCACAAGGAGAACCTCACGCAGAAACAAAGTGTTCGGTTGCGCGACCTATTGAAATACAACCTGCAGACGGTTCGAGCCTATTTGCTCAAGGAGCAATTCCAGCAATTCTGGAACTACGAGTCGCCGACCTGGGCTGGAAAATTCCTGGATCAATGGACTGCAATGGTGATGCGTTCTCGTATCGAGCCAATGAAGAAGGTTGCCAAGATGCTGCGCAATCACCGCGAACTGATCCTCAACTATTTCCGTGCCAAAAAGCAGTTCTCCAGCGGTGTCGTCGAGGGGCTAAACAACAAGGTGAAAGTGACCATGAGAAAGTCCTACGGCTTTCGGACCTTCAGAATCACCGAACTCGCCCTGTATCACGTGCTTGGTAAGCTTCCCGAGCCAGAACTTGCCCACAGGTTCTACTGACGAAGC
>JAVHQJ010000048.1:0-1031 GCA_036171075.1 Sideroxydans sp.
AGCCGTCACATTCAATCAAAACCAAATAAAAAATGTGGTCTGACCCTGTTTATTCCGCGAAAACGCGAAGGCGTGGGATTGCTCCGTTTCCGTACCCTTCGCAGCGTCATCTCCGGAAGAAGCCGCAGTCATCGCGGAAAGATTGACGTGAGTGAACCGAACAGCGGGCATCTGCATTGATACCCGATTTACATTATTCAAGGATATCTACTATGGCTACGATGTACTGCAACCTTTGTAAGCGGCCAGTTGAGGCAAAGCGAAACCTTGGCATTGGGACTTTGCTACTTGTTGTCCTAACGGCAGGCATCTGGCTCATTGCAATACCGTTCTACTCAAAAAGATGTGCAATTTGCAAGAGCGACGCACTAAGCAATTCAGAACCAAGCTCAGGGAGCGCAAGTAGCCAATCCACCGAAAAAAAGAAAACAAACTGGATATTTGTCATCGGTGCTCTGGTTGTGATCGGAATGATGGGCAATCTTCTAACGCCCAAAGAACCTAAGAACACATCACCAAGCCACGCTACGGCTCCCGCTTCGTCCTTGGCAACTCAAACGTCTCCAGATGCACAAGTAACCAAGAAGGATGGCACAGTAGATAGCAGACCAAACGATTTGGAAGAGTTGTGCAAGGACTACGCCTATTACAAGGCAAAGGCATACAAGTACGGTCGGGAGGGCGATGAACAGGCAGCAGCAGAAGCAAGAAAAAGTTTCGAGAAGGTAAATATCTGGCTATCCCAGTACGCAGAAGGGGACGTAAGCAAGACTTGTTCAAAATACGACACTTCTGAAAATCTTTCCAGATACATGAGGTAATAAGTGTCGGCCTCATTCACGGTTACTTCCGTTACGACACGCTATGCCATTGCCTAACCCGGCAGTCAACACGGACGCTGCGCGATAAAGCAGCGCAGCGCCGGTTACTTCTACGTTAGGTTTTTTAATTCATGATCACAACTGAGCAGTATCATCGTAATAGGGGTCAGACCACGGTTTCTTTGCGGTGATGCGAGCGCGACGAGGTGA
>JAVHQJ010000049.1:0-1030 GCA_036171075.1 Sideroxydans sp.
ACCAGCTGCATAAATCGAATCGTCTGACTAGGTGGGATGGCCGGACGCATACGTACGATCACGGTCTGGGCGTGAAACAGGATTTCACCGTCGCCCTGCGCTGGTATTTGAAGGCGATGAAAGGAGGCAGCCATGCCGCAGCCAATAACATCGGTAGTCTTTACCAATTTGGACGGGGTGTGCCGCAGGATTATGCGAAGGCGCTGAAATGGTATCGCCTTGCCTCGGATCAGGGCGACGCAGGAGCGCCTTACAACATCGCCTGCTTCTATGAGAACGGCTGGGGCGTTACGCGCGACTGGCAGGAAGCGGAACGCTGGTATGAACTGTCGGTTAAGGGCGGCGATCCGGTCGCACCGGAGGAGCTGGCCAGTTTGCGCCGACGCATGATGCGCGCACGGGATAAGGCATGCCCATGCGTCAAGGGAGAGGCAACGTGCCAATAAAACTGAAGGGCTTGTGTGATTTTGTGTTGCCGTCTGCACGTGAAAGCGGGGTGAGGATGATTAATTGGGGACGTATTCCAAATATTTCCCGCCATGCTGCTGCGGGTGTTGAAGGAAGACTGGTAGCGGGTGGCGCAAGGATGAGTCGCCCATGAAACGCCGCCCATTCCTGCCCGGTGTTAGCCCCGCCACTCGCGCGATCTTCTTCATGCTCGAGGCCCTGCTGGGTTACGGTGTCTGGCTTTCACTATTAACTTGGGCAGGGCTTATTGACACCAATACGTCTACGCCTGTCGCTGCCGCGCTGTTGCTCGCGCCTTTGTTGCCTATCGCTCTCTTTGATTTGTGGCTGCGCATCACCTGGGAACCGGAACTGCCCACGCTTTACCCGCCGCCGCCGTCGTTATCGGATCGCCTGCTGCACAGGATATACGGGCTGTACTGATTCCCAGTGCTGATCTGTTTGCCACTGTGGATGTGGGCTGCCGGGTTGTATGGGGTTGTTATTTTCAGTTGGCTGAAAGATTCCTGATCTGAAGTTTCACTGAAATGCATTATGCCACCATGCGCAGGAGCGCGGTGAT
>JAVHQJ010000050.1:0-1027 GCA_036171075.1 Sideroxydans sp.
CTTACGGTCTAGACCCCAGCGAAACTCAAAACCAAGAAAATCGAAACTGGACTTCCCTATTGCTTTTGCGCTAAAGGGAATAACCCGCGTCTTTTCTGCGGATAAATCCAGTCCAAACTTACCCAGTCGCTTACCCAAGACTTCGTAGAAACGCCGCGCATCTTCTTCATTCTCGAAGGCGCATACGAAGTCGTCAGCATATCGAATGAGACATGCTTCCCCATGACAGAGAGGGACGACCACTTTCTGAAACCACGAATCAAGCGCATAGTGCAGGAAGACGTTCGCCAAGATCGGCGAGATCACTCCGCCTTGCGGCGTACCCATTATTGGGTGAAGCGTCTTTCCGTCTGTATCCAGCACTCCCGCTTTCAACCACTTTCCAATCAGCCATAGCAACGCTTTGTCATCCACCCGCTCCACCAGCATTTTGACCAACTCGTCATGATTTAGGTTATCAAAGAAACCCTTGATGTCCGCTTCCACGACATAGTTATACTTTCCGAATTGCAGTTTGACGGTTAGTTTATTCACCGCATCCAACGCCCCGACGTTCGGGCGATAGCCAAAACTACTCCGCAGAAAGTCCTGCTCATAGATTGCTTCGAGCAGGCGTTTGACGGCTACTTGCAATAACTTATCTTGAGTGGCAGGTATTCCCAGCGGACGGGTCTTTCCGTTCCCTTTCGGGATGAGAACCCGCCGCACGAGTTTTGCTCGGTAACGCTTCCGTTTCAGGTCTTCCACCAATTGGTGGATATTCTCATCAAGGTTTTGCTCGTACTCTTTGGCGGACACGCGGTCAACACCGCTTGCGGCATTCTTGCGAATGAATTGCCAACTGTCTCTGAGCATTTCCTCGTTGAGCATCCCGAATAGGTTACGAAACCGATACTCTGGTTGTTCGCTTGCCTTCTTCGCTATTGCTTGCAATGAGGTTTGCACACTTACATTTCGTTCCTGCATGTACGACTTGTGTTCTCCTTTGCAAACTACATACCCTGTTAGCCCCTTCCCCTTGCGGGTA
>JAVHQJ010000051.1:0-1024 GCA_036171075.1 Sideroxydans sp.
AGGGTTACAGCGTGCCAGAGGTCGAAAGACCATCCGAACCGGTTCGGGTTATGACGACCTTGACCTTGTGGTCGCGTGGCGATTTTGGGGTCGAAAGACCATCCGAACCGGTTCGGGTTATGACCTTGAACCTGGCTTATCAATTGAGTTACCAAGGGTCGAAAGACCATCCGAACCGGTTCGGGTTATGACAACTTAAAACTGGTTCGCCGATACCCCTGAAAAGGGTCGAAAGACCATCCGAACCGGTTCGGGTTATGACAATGTCTCGTCCATCATAGCATTCAAGTCTAGGTCGAAAGACCATCCGAACCGGTTCGGGTTATGACGAATTCATCACCGGCCATAACTATGGCCACCCGGTCGAAAGACCATCCGAACCGGTTCGGGTTATGACCTTGCGCGTGGTGTCTGCTGTGGTCGGCGTTACAGGTCGAAAGACCATCCGAACCGGTTCGGGTTATGACAGGAAACAACTCAGCGATCAGTTTAGTGTTGACGGTCGAAAGACCATCCGAACCGGTTCGGGTTATGACTTGTTGCAAGGGTTACTTTTTTGGCGTTTTTCGGTCGAAAGACCATCCGAACCGGTTCGGGTTATGACCAAGCCCTCTTTGGTTGTTGTTCGTGATTATTGGGTCGAAAGACCATCCGAACCGGTTCGGGTTATGACAACGCGCCACCCTTGCTCTGCGGCGAATACTTGGTCGAAAGACCATCCGAACCGGTTCGGGTTATGACTTTGGCTACGACGGCAGTGTCAACTGGCGTGGGTCGAAAGACCATCCGAACCGGTTCGGGTTATGACCCATGTTGATAGCTGTACGGCGTAATCTGTGCGGTCGAAAGACCATCCGAACCGGTTCAATAATAGGGGACAGACCACGGTTTCTAGGTCGTAAGACTATCCGAATCGGTTCGCGTTATGGCTTTGATTCATCGCGCGATGAATCGCGCTCCTACAGGTCGCATGAATAATAGGGGACAGACCACGGTTTCTAGGTCGTAAGACTATCCGAATCGG
>JAVHQJ010000052.1:0-1024 GCA_036171075.1 Sideroxydans sp.
ATACACAGTATCGTAAGAAATATCTCCAGACATCCCTTCAAAAAAGTGAAACAGCGCAGCCAATCGAGCTAAGTTTTCAGCAGCTTTGGACGCGTAATCTTTGATGTCACAAAGATAGCCCCCATTACCTATCGCAGATTCGACGTTGTTATACCAATTCGTCCAATAATTTTGGGCTTCTGGTGAAAATCTTAGGATAGTTCTTGGTACTCCTTTTTCAACATCCAAAGTATTTTGGTTGAGCACCTCATTGATAATCGAGTGAAATTTACCCAGGCTACCTGTTGGATAGCATTGAAATGTTGGGGCAGGACCAATATATCTAGAGCCTTGTGTCGTAGCAGGGTAACAAATCAGGTTGCGCGCAAACAATCCAATATCCCTTGCCGCTTTACCACGCACGTCGAGATATTGTCCCCACACCCCTTTTTGAACCATCATGGATAGCGTTAACCTAGGTTCGGACACTACAAAATGTTCATCAAGTCGATCAAAATGTAGCGGTGATCCGCCCCAAAGTAGATTGATTGTACCCAAATCCCTTAGTGCCTTCCCCTCAAAAACTATCCCCGCCTCGTCGCTGATAATACCGATAGATGAGCTTTTTTCGTGCAAGGAAAGTTTAATTGCATCAGGGCTTGCATCGTGATAAACCAGCTTTGATTGTTTCGGATTAACGGGTTCTTTTGATAAGAGCTGAGTTAGTTTGCTGCGAACGTACTCTGCATTTTCGTCATTATTATTTCGTAAGGCGGTTTCCAATGCCTTTTTAACTACTTTGAGTTCTACCGCAAACGCTAACTTGTCCGCTTTATATTTCACTTGGTCAAGTTTGGCTTTTTCTGCTTGAGCGGCATCAAAAGCTGTAATGGGTTGCATGAACAGATTATCGACTGTCGTTTTCCGCTCGCCTGAATCTGCAATCGTAATTAGAAATAATGAACTAGGCGAGATCAACCCCTCTCCGCGACAAACATCAACAGAGTTCTGGCAAGCTAGTGAAACAATTCCGAGGGCGCATGAG
>JAVHQJ010000053.1:0-1023 GCA_036171075.1 Sideroxydans sp.
CCAAAAGGTTCTGGCTCAGTCGAGGGAATAACCGCTATATCGCACGCATCCCACACCATTGATAAGCTATTGGTAAATCCTTGCACCGTAAATGCTGCTTGGGCAGGAGACTGGTTAATTCCTTGTTGCAATGCGTCAAGAAAATGACCTTGGCCATCTGGTGCGCTACCGACAAACAAATAACGGATGTTGCGCACATTTTGTTGCCAAAGTAAGTTCGCGGCTTCGAGCAAAAGAGTTTGCCCCTTCCAGCGATTGATGCGCCCGACTAATGTAACCAAGACCTCGCTGTGGCGAATTTTTAGTTGTTCACGGTAGGCGAAAACCGCCTCCTTATTGACAGGGGTATTCCGTTCAAAACCGTTCCAAACCACCTCAATTCTTTTGGTTAAAGTAGGACGATCCTGCACCAAATTTTCCTTGGTTGCATGTGAGACACAGATGATGCAATCAGCAAACCAGTCTAATAAATAACCGTAAACTTTACGTACAAAAACTGGATTTACGATGATTTCGTGTACGTGCCAAACATGCGGAACGCTATGTAAGCGCGCCCATAACGGAGCAGACAAAACAGCCAAGGTGTTGGTATGTACCAAGTTGACCTTACGGTCGGCGAGTACTCGATTAATGGCGCGTAGGCTTTTAATCAAGTCTATAGGCAACTTCAGTAATCCACGCGCGGATAGCGTGGCTCGTGCGAGCCGGGTAATCGCAATTACATGGCACTCAATGCCTGCGGCCTCAAGCTCGCCTCGCAACGGCCCATCAACGGGGAGTAGCACAATCGGCGTAAATTTTTCTTTATCTAGATTGCCAACCAGAGCCAACAATACCCGATCTGAACCATACAAATCGGCAGATTGATGAACGTATAAAATAATTTTGCTCACAGAATTTTACCTTCTTTACGAGACTTGATTACCTTGGCAGGTACGCCTGCCGCAATGGAGTAAGGCGGAATCACGCCCCGCACCACCGCACCTGCGGCAATCACGCAACCTGTTCCGACGTGTGCGCCAT
>JAVHQJ010000054.1:0-4731 GCA_036171075.1 Sideroxydans sp.
CGCCTCAACATATTGGTTATACACAGTGCCAATAATGTCGCGATTGATGTACCGCAAATCAAACCCAGCTAACTTATGTAATACACGAATGACGGCATTCCTATCAGGTGTGTACCAGTCCAACACGGTACGTTCCGCAAAGAAGTGGGCGTAGATATGTTGCGCGGATGTGTATGCTAGATCTAGCAAAAAGTTGGCGCTTCTGCCCATTGCATGTTTTAGGTAGTGGGATTCGACTTCCCTAAACCAGAGTGCGATCCCGCCGTTAGTGAACATTCGATTCACCAACTTCTTGTCTTCCATAATTCGCACAAGAAGAATTCGGATAATAATTAGGTAAGCCGTTTGGGCTAGAAATTCACGCCGTAATTTGCCCGTCTCGCTTGATTGAAATACAAGCGATGCTGTTTTCTCTTTCCATGTGTTGATGTAATTTACAACACGGATACTGTCCTGATGCCGCGCTTGCAGTTTGGTTAAATATCGGTAGCGCTTGTCTGTAAATACGCGAATTCGAGTGAACAAGTTGTAGATGGGATCTTTTTCCGAACCTTTGCCTGTTTTGATCTGGTGAATTTCATACAAACGACGTTCAATTCCCGCCAATTCCGCAGTGAGAATCTCACTTCGCATAATTTTGCGCAGGAGAGATGCATCATATTCTTTCGTTTCCTTATCCACTCTGGACATAAGCGTAAGAGCATCTGCAACAAGAGAATCTTCCTGTGCCTGAAGCGGAACACTTTCCGATGGGATACACCTTGAGGCGTTCTCATACTCTTGAAAGTCAGCTTCTATCGCAACAAGTTGGGCATCTGCATCATCTTCAAATTCTGCAATAAGCCCCTTAACAGCTCCAGTGAGCAAATCGGCGTTATCGTCATCAATGCGTACGATTTGGATTCTGCATTTAGAAGGAATCCACGTGTCGCCCTCGGTACGATGAGCTGCATTGCTTCCGCTCTGGAGTGTTAAATCATCAATGAGTCCCTGCAATGTGGCAAAACTGCTGCGATTAAAACGTCTCCACAGTGCAGCCAGTACATTTGCATGCCCGCAGATATCTAGTGCGGCCATGCCTGATTTCCCTTGGGCGAGAACATGATCACCACGCCACGCCAGCACTACATCAGTTAGTGAAACTTCAATTGCGGGCGTTTGCAAACCACCCTCAAGTTGATCGTACACAAGGATTGAGTGTCCATTGATAAGCATGCCACGTGGCGCACCACGTTGCGTCATGTAACCCTGTAATTGTGGACGGTGACTGCGAAGGTTATCTACAGAGGTGCTTTTGTTCTCAACAATAAAACAAGCGGGCCTAGGATACTCGGCGATAGAAACAGCAAAATCAGGACGCAGGTTTTTTTGTTGGGAGTTGTAACTTATTTCCTTGGTAGCGTAACCAAGCGCAAGAAGAAGTGGGTTTGTTATTTTGAGGTCAACAATATCTGCCTCATCTCCCTTGCGCAGTTCTTCTGGCTTGTTTAGGTAGGCACAAAGATTTCCATCTGAGGTGAAATGATCATCAGACAATGTACCGATGAAATCAGCGAGGAACTTTTCAAGATAGGTTCGGTCACTTGGCTGGCTGGCTGGCTGGCTGGCTGGCTGGCTGGCTGGCTGGCTGGCTGGCTGGCTTTGGTTTTGTCATTGCTCATTTCTCCGCCCTGATTACCCTAATTGGTTGCGCGAATTATAGAGGCTTGCGACATTTTCGTAAGCGAGGTTTCCACAATCAAAGAATTTAACTACCTCCGTGTCTCATCAAGACGCAGAAAATCTTATTTATTGAGAATGCGCGATCACCCATTATGATTTTGGGCGACTTAGGCATGATGTAGGCATAACCGAAAGTTTTGCCGCATGCCCCAGCATTTCTTGCTCTCCTCGAAATCACGTCAACTATCACTCAAGAAAGTCGCACGCTTAACAGATGAGGAAGCGTGGCACGAAATGGTCAAGATACGTTGGGGAGATACTGGTACACAGTGCTGTCCTTCCTGTGGCGTGGTACGCAACCATTTCTTCCTCAAGACGAGGAATCAGTGGCGCTGCGCAGACAAAGAATGCGGCCACACCTTCTCGGTGACCAGTGGCACGATCTTCTCCTGCCACAAGCTCCCACTCAAAGACATCCTCTATGCCGTTGCTTTATTCGTACATGCAGCCAAGGGGATGTCGGCACTTCAGCTTTCGAGGCATCTGGATATTGAACATAAGACAGCCTATGTCCTGTTTCACAAACTTCGCGATGCGCTCTGGGCCAGCCGTGATGTGTCACCGCTCAAGAACGAAGTCGAAATTGATGGCGGTTACTTCAACTATCACGTCAGGCCGCACAACAAACGCAAACATCGAGTGGATCGGCGCTCTCGGTTCAACATGAACCCGATGAAGCGGGCCATTCTCGCCATGCGGGAGCGTGGAGCGCCTAAAGAAGGTGCGAAGCGTACTATCGTCGATGTCATCAAGCAGGAGAATGACCGCGACGTATCCGCATTGGTGAATAAATATGTTGCTGCGGGCACGACCATTTTCTCGGACGAACACACCTGCTATACCTCTCTGGCAGCACGCCACCCAGTGAGGCAGGTCAACCATGCTGAAGAATATTCAAGCGATGACGGTGTGAATGAGAATCAGGCGGAATCCTTCTTTGCCAGAATGCGTCGGATGATTATTGGACAGATCCACAAGTGCGCAGGCAAGTATCTAGTGTTCTATGCCAACGAGATCGCATGGCGCGAAGACAACCGGCGCGAATCGTCGCTATTCCAGTTTAACGATTTGGCTGGGAAATGCTTACGGTCGAGGCCATCGCAAAACTGGTCGAAATACTGGCAGGGTAATCACCTGCAAGGGGATACGTTATTTGTCGCTAGGTAGCGTCCAGATTGCTCTCATTGTTCTACTTTTATCGTGATGACCTATTACCCTTCCTTCCGCTGCCAGTGCTTTTAGTCGCTTTCTCACTGAAAGGCGAGTTGCCATCAACATCGTGCGGTCATTAACTTTCAAGCCGCTTTTTTCAATTACGTAATCCGTTATCACAATATTGCCGATGGACACGCCATTGGCTTCACGTAGGCAACTAAATATCAATTTGGTGAGCTGAGTCCACTTTAGATTCAAAACCTTTGGGTACGTGGCGATGGGCTTAACGGTTGCGCAGTCAAATCCGGGCTCTCTGGACGAGAGAATCGTCTTGATGGCAGCAAGCTCGCGCTCCTTCGCCAACACGACCTTTGCGGCTTCACGCAGCTCCTTCTTCAGCGCAATGATTTCACCAGCTTTGCGCTTGTAATCCTTGCGTAGAAGTGATGTGTAAACCGATGTTGCCATGAAAAATCCCCCAATTTCAGATGACTGAAAGTTGGGGGATTGGCTTCATGTAGTCAATGTGCAATTGCTACATAATTCCGCTTTCAAATAAAAAAGCCCCGCTATTGCAGCGGGGCTTTTAGGCAACCTGCGCAACATCTACGCCGTTACCAAGTGCCTTTCGGTCCACCGAGACGTTGACCAACCGAATTGATGCTCAACACCCCATCTGCCGCTTGGGTTGTGCCAGCAATGGGCGTAGCGGTGAGCGTAAAGTCTTGCGCATTGCACACGCAGCCAAAAGTGTATTTACTATCAACGCTCTGCGTGCTTGCCCCCAATCCGCCCGCACTGTCTCCAGTGAAAGCAGCAGTAATGGCGGCAGCGGTATAAGCCGAGGCATTCAAATAAATTTTTTCTTGCACCGCTGCCAGTTGCAACAGCTCTGTTTGCGCGGCTTCGCGGCTAGCACGAATGAGATGCTCCTTGTAACTGGGCAGCGCAATGCCCGTCAAGATACCCACAATCGCTACGACAATCATCAGCTCAATTAAAGTGAACCCGTGAGATTTTTGCATTGCACACTCCTAGATGAAGCAGCCTAAACACTCTCGTGTTTAGGCTGGTCTGTTATGTATTAGTTAACTAATTCACGCCAAGACAAACGTCCCGTGCGTGGCTGCTTGGGGTTTTGCGTGCAAGGACTGAGCGGCAACGCGCCGCAGATAGGCGTAGCAGAAGGTTTGGTGCAAACCGTACCAGACGAATTTGTTACGCACACACAGCCTGGCGTACCTTGAACACACGCAACCGGACTATTCGGATTCGGAGCGGGTTTCGTGCAAGTTGATCCCACACATGTGCAGTTTGGCGTACCCGCAACACATGCTACAGGCGGTTGCACCGCACCCACTGGGGCGCCCCCAATCAGGCTGATTGGAATCGGTAACGGATTTGTCCCTGCGCTACCACCACCAAGGTTGCCGCCGATTCCGCCTGTGGCAGGAATGAAGCTGGCGTTGTGTGGATCATTTGTACCAAGGGGGCGGATTCCAGGCACCGTATTATTTACTTTGGTATCAGGCGGGGCGGAGGATGTCCAACCCGTCCAGCCTGGTACAGCAGGGTACGCTGGTGTTGAAGGCGTACCTGCGGTGAATGTACCAGCTACAGTTTTCCCCTTCTTATTAATATAAGTTGTGCATTTTTGCGCGCCTACGATAACCGTTGTGCCATTCGAGCAACTATCAGGCGTTCCAGCCACCGCAGCCACGGCGGCCTGTCCACTAGTAACCGTTTGCGTATCGCCCAAACAAGGGTTCTTTGGATGATGCCAATACACGGCATGTTCTGAAATCACATATTTATTGATTAGAGGCACCTTGACGCGATAACCAAATGACTCGG
>JAVHQJ010000055.1:0-1020 GCA_036171075.1 Sideroxydans sp.
TGGCACTTATGAATAGCTATTCATAAGTGCCAATTGCTGCCGCTCAAGGTGTTAAATAACCAGCCACAAAGCTGCTGTTTATGAACTGCAAAGAGATGCCGGATTTGAATACACAAAATCCAGGATACCCTCAATTTCGGACACTCTTACTCCCGAAGTTTGACAATTCCGTGAGTACGCTTTCCCTCTTGCCATCTTTGATAGACAAAGCCGTCCTTTTCCGCATAGAATTACCCTGCTTGCGTAACTGTCAAAGAGAACTGTGTCGCAATGTACGGCACAGGCACGGCAGATTATCAGATCAGGAACTGGCGTGAGTACGATTTTCAGATGTTTACAATTGGGTGGGTTATTTCCCCTCCTAATGGTTGTTGTGTCGTCTGGTGTTTCTTAATGTGATCGCGTTAGTTCAGGTAATTGCCGTGACTTATGCCTCTAAAATCTTATCTTCTGTACGTTCTGCGGTGGAAACCGTTGTTGTGTTCCATCATGTTTTATTATGTAGCTCTGGTCGCCATACTGGCAGAGTATCATTCTCTGCCATTCCTGCGATTTCTACACTATTCGTTGCAATGATTGCGGCGGCGACTCTTACAGGGTGTGATCATCTGTCTCAGATGATCTCTGGTGAGGCCAAGTTTAAGGAAGATTACATAAAGCAGTGTGTTGCAGATTCTCAGAATGCAACATTTGGCCTGTTTGGAACTGACAACTTGGGAGAATTCTGTGCTTGTACATATGATGAAACGAGGAAAACAGTAGAGTACAAAGATTGGGTAAAGATAAAAAATGGTGAGATTGGTTTAGCGGATGCTCGTTCCATGCATTTGTTGGATGCGTCGGCGAGAGCGCTTACTACGTGTGCTGGTTCTCCTTCGAAGGAACGCCAATGAAATTGGCAAGGCGAAATGTGGTTACAGAAAATTTTCACTTGTAACTCGCATAGGGAGATGTTGCGCTACCGCATCTAACCTGAACTTTGCATAAATTTTCATCTGTGCGATTTTCAAAAGTGTAGTG
>JAVHQJ010000056.1:0-4716 GCA_036171075.1 Sideroxydans sp.
GCCAACTCACTTTCAACGTCGGCGCACCCGAATTGATGGAGATCAGCGCAGGCAGTTGCCAAGTGAAGGTCGCTGGCGAATCCAACTTCCAGACCTACGCCGCTGGCACTCGCTTCAACGTGGCAGCCAACAGCAGCTTTGAAATTCACACGGGCGCAGAAGCGGTGGATTACGTGTGTTCGTTTGGTTAAAAACACACAACTAATTGTCCACGAAAGACACGAAAATCACGAACAAAGGCAAACTAAATCGGTACTTTTGCAGTTTTACTTTTCGTGTGTTTCGGGTCTTTCGTGGGCCGATCTTTTTATTGTTTAAGTTGGAGTCACCATGCCCTCATTCGACATCGTTTCAGAAGTAGAAAAAACTGAAGTTAAGAACGCCATCGAGCAGACCAACAAAGAAGTCAGCACGCGCTTCGATTTCAAAGGTTCAGATGCGCGCGTAGAACAGGCCGAACTTAAATTGACGCTGTGGGCGGATAACGAATTTCAGTTGGAACAAGTACAAGACATTCTCAATGGCAAGCTCACCAAGCGCGGCGTGGACATCAAGTGCATGGAAATCAGCGACAAAGTTGAAAAGGTCAGCGGCAATAAAATTAAACGTGGCTGCGAAGTGAAGACAGGTATCGAAATTGAATTAGCCAAAAAAATCGTTAAGCACCTTAAAGACAGCAAGTTGAAAGTGCAAGCCAGCATACAAGGCGATACCGTGCGCGTCACGGGCAAAAACCGCGATGACTTGCAAGAAGCAATCGCTTTCGTGAAAAAAACCATTACCGATTTCCCGCTGCAATATCAAAACTTTCGCGACTAATCTGCCCATGAAAAAAACACTCTCCGCGCTAGCCAGCGCACTTCTCCTTACACTTTCCAGTCACGCACACGCCGCCGATTCGATTTCCTACCCCGCCATGGTGTGGGATGACGTGACCTACGAATTGAGCGCCCCTGCACGCTGGGAAAAAAGTGACTGGCAACAAGTGGGCTGGGAAAGTTTAGCGGTGCTGGGTACCTTTGCAGTTATCGACAAACCTGTGCGTGACTACATGGTGAAACAAGATCAAAACAGCAAAGCTTGGCTGCAAGTTGAAAAATTTGGACGTGAATATGCGGTGGGCACGATAGGCGTGTTCTTTGTGGCGGGGATGTTGGGCGATGATACGTCCATGCATGTGACGCAAGATGCGGTAGCGGCCAGCCTTATTTCTAGCGGCATCATCGGTGTTGCCACGAAGACCGTGGTGGGGCGTAGCCGTCCGCTGGCTAATCAAGGGACAAGTCATTTCGCTCCGTTCACCGACATGAATAGTTCGTTCTTCTCGGGACATTCCACACAGGCTTTTACCTTGGCTGCGGTGATTGCCGACAGCTATGACGCAACATGGATTGACGTAACCGCCTACAGCCTCGCCTCGCTGGCGGCCGTTGCACGCACCTATCACGACAAGCACTTTGCTTCAGACATATTGGCAGCTGCGATGGTTGGCACCTTGGTAGGCAAAAGTGTGGTTGCGCATAACAAAGATTTACGCGGCAACACACTGCTCATCACGCCTGTCGCGTCGCAAGGCATGTTGGGCTTACAAGTGGCAGGGAGCTTCTAATGGCTAGCGTCCTTTTACCGTTGGCGCAGGGCAGCGAAGACCTAGAAGCGATTACTCTCCTCAATATCCTGCGTCGCGCAGGCATTGAAGTCGTGAGCGCCAGCCTAGATGGGCTTGCCATACGCGGCAGTCGCGGCACAGTCATCACGCCTGACACCTCGCTCGATGCGGCGCTTAAGCGCGACTTCGATATGGTGGTGTTACCCGGTGGGCAGCCCGGCACACGCAATCTCAAAGCAGATACACGCATCATCCAACTGGTGCAAAAGATGGCGGCAGCAGGACATTATGTGTGCGCTATTTGTGCTGCCCCATCTATCTTGGCAAGCGCAGGCGTGCTGGATGGCAAACGTGCCACTTGCTTCCCAAGTTGCCTTGATGAATTCTCCAAAGTGTTGCTGCAAACACAGGCTGTTGTTGAAGATGGCAACATCATTACCTCGCGCGGGCCGGGAACTGCGATGGACTTTGCCTTGACCTTGGTTGAGCGATTAGTCGGGAAAGCCCAACGCGACATCGTAGAAGCGGATTTAGTGCGCTAATTCTTCGCCTTTACTTCAATGACTTAAAGCGCTGCTTGCGAAAGACTTCCCAACCCCGTTATTTTTAGTTAGGATGCGCGCCAATCTGTTGCACATCAAACAAACTCTGTATCACCCCCAACTACTAAAAGAGAATCCACATGAGCGAACACATCCGTTATGTAACCGACGCCACCTTCACTGCTGAAGTTTTGCAATCTCCCGTGCCTGTATTGGTGGACTATTGGGCTGAATGGTGTGGCCCTTGCCGCATGATCGCCCCCATCTTGGATGAAGTGTCCAAGGAATACGCAGGTCGTTTGCACATCGCCAAAGTGAATGTGGATGAAAACCAAGAAACGCCGCAAAAATATGGCGTGCGCGGCATCCCCACTTTGATGCTGTTCAAAAATGGCAATATCGAAGCGACTAAAGTTGGCGCATTGTCTAAATCACAATTGACCGCATTCATCGACAGCCACATCTAAACTTTAACGCCGCGCGCCAAACGGCATCGCTTCTTCCTGAAGTGCAAAAAACACAAGATACAAAGCAGTTTGGCGCAAACATTCACGCAACACTCCTTAACTAAATCCGTTTCACGTCACCTCCCCTCCATCAACCTAGCGCTTACGCGCCCATCCTGACTATGCATCTATCCGACCTCAAGACAAAACACATCACCGAATTAGTGGAAATGGCCACTACGAACCAAATCGACAACGCCAATCGCATGCGCAAACAGGATTTGATGTTCGCGCTGCTCAAGAGCCATGCGAAAAAAGGCGAGAGTATTTTCGGAGAAGGTACGTTGGAGGTGCTGCCCGATGGATTTGGCTTTTTGCGTTCGCCGGACACGTCATACCTAGCCGGCCCGGACGACATTTACGTGAGCCCTAGCCAGGTGCGTCGCTTCAATTTGCACACAGGCGATTCCATTGAGGGCGAAATTCGCCCCCCTAAAGAAGGTGAGCGTTATGTCGCGCTGGTTAAAGTAGATCGCGTGAATGGAGAGCCGCCTGAAAACGCCAAGAACAAAATTTTGTTCGAGAATTTAACGCCTCTGTTTCCCACCCAACAAATTTGCCTAGAGCGCGACATTCGCGCTGAAGAAAACATCACTGGACGCATCATCGACATCGTGGCGCCGATTGGTAAAGGTCAGCGCGGCTTACTGGTTGCTTCACCCAAATCGGGCAAAACCGTGATGCTGCAACACATCGCACACTCCATCGCTGCCAATAATCCTGATGCCACCCTGATTGTGTTGCTCATTGATGAGCGCCCAGAAGAAGTGACCGAGATGAGTCGCACCGTGCGCGGCGAAGTCGTGGCGTCCACCTTCGACGAGCCTGCAACACGCCACGTACAAGTCGCCGAAATGGTGTTGGAAAAAGCCAAGCGTTTAGTCGAACATAAAAAAGATGTAATTATTTTGCTCGACTCCATCACCCGCCTCGCGCGCGCCTACAACACCGTGATTCCTTCCTCTGGCAAGGTGTTGACGGGTGGTGTGGATGCCAACGCCTTGCAACGTCCCAAACGCTTCTTCGGCGCGGCACGCAACATCGAAGAAGGCGGCTCGCTCACCATCATCGCCACCGCGCTGGTGGATACCGGCAGCCGCATGGACGATGTGATTTACGAAGAATTTAAGGGCACCGGCAATATGGAAATCCATTTGGATCGCCGTATGGCCGAAAAACGCATCTACCCAGCCATCAACGTCAATCGCTCTGGCACGCGCAAAGAAGAATTGCTCATCAAGCAAGACCTGCTACAACGTATCTGGGTGTTGCGTAAGCTGTTGTATCCAATGGATGAATTGGAGGCGATGGAGTTTTTGTTGGACAAGGTAAAAGCCACCAAAAACAACGCCGAATTCTTTGATTCGATGAGACGTTAAGCCCTGAAAAGGAAAAGTAAAAAAGGTTTTGGACGAATGGGGTGGTTTATGTATAATGCGCCCCTTTCGGAAAACCGCATTTAGCGAGGTCGTTATGTACGCAGTAATTAAAACAGGCGGTAAGCAACACCGCGTCATCTTGGGCGAAACACTCAAGGTCGAATCTATCGTTGGCGAAGTTGGCACATCCTTGGTATTGGATAAAGTGTTGATGGTTGGCAATGGTGACAAAATTTCTGTTGGTCAGCCCCTGTTGGCTGGTGCAACTGTTAAAGCGACCATCATCGCTAACGGTCGTCACGACAAGGTAACCATCTTCAAGATGCGCCGTCGTAAGCACTACCAAAAGCATCAAGGTCATCGTCAAAACTTTACCGAAATCCGTATCGACGGTATCTCGGCTTAATTGTTAAGGAGCTAGAAAATGGCATCAAAAAAAGGCGGGGGTAGTACCAGTAACGGCCGCGACTCGCACTCGAAGCGATTGGGTGTTAAGAGTTACGGTGGCGAATTGATTAGCGCAGGTAGCATCATCGTGCGTCAACGCGGTACAGAGTTTCATGCGGGCGACAACGTAGGCATGGGCAAAGATCACACACTGTTTGCCAAGATGACCGGCAAAGTAGTGTTCGCAATCAAAGGCGCGGCTAAACGTAGAACGGTTAGCATCGTCGCTGCTT
>JAVHQJ010000057.1:0-4715 GCA_036171075.1 Sideroxydans sp.
GCAGACTTCGGCGCGACACTGGTGCAGTTGCAGGCACAGCGCAAGAAGTTGGGGTGATCCCAGCAACCCATAAGGCTTCACGTTCCTTCCCCCTGCAAGGGGGAAGGAACTGCTGAGCATCTCACCTAGTTAAGTCATAAACATCTCATCCACAAAAGACACTAAGGCGAAATTATTTTCGTGGACGATGTTTTTTTAGCGACGACGAATATGGAAAATAAATTCTCCGTCCTGTTCTTCTGACGACAACAACTCATTTCCTGTCTTGCCGCAGAAGTCTATGAAGTCTTTGGGGGAGCCTTTATCGGTTGCCACCAACCTTAACACCTGACCACTCGTCATCGGCGACAGTGCTTTCTTCGCTCGTAGAATAGGCAGTGGGCATGCCAACTGTCGCACATCCAATTCCACATCAAATGCCCGCTCGCTCATGCGACAATCTCTCCGCCAGCATGTGCCCAAGCGGTGATACCACCTTGCAGGTTGAACACCTCACCATGACCTTGCGCCGCAGCAAACGCGGCGGCTTGTGCCGAACGACCACCCATTTGGCAGTAGAACACGGTGGTCATTGCCGCATCTAAATCCGCCAAACGCAATGGCAATAAATGTAATGGCAGTGCCAGCGCGCCAACAATACGGCCGCGTGCAATTTCCGCATCTGTTCGTACATCCACCAGTTGCACTTTGTTATTGGGTAATAAATGCTGCAATTCTTCAGCTGTTATATTCTTAAATTCCGCCACGTTATTTCCCCTACTTAAAAATTATTCATCCGCGCCATCATCCGACAACAAACGCACCACGCGCGTGTTGGAAGCGGACAAGCGCTTGACCAAGATGCGAATGAACGCTTCGCTAAAGTGCAATCTGCAATTGCTCGAAGACAGCGCCAATACAGTTGGATCAATTTCAATCACGATGACTTCTGTTTTTGCAATCACATCCGTTGAACGTCTTGTGCCATGTTCTGAATGGTGCGTCATCTCGCCGAAACAACTACCTAGGTGCAATACATCTAGCGTGCGACCTTGCTTTACGATGCGTACCGAGCCTTGCGCCAAAATAAAAAAACTAAACCCTTCTTCTCCTTCATCAATGATGGACTCGCCCGCATTGATTCGGTGCCACTCACTGATGCGCAACACTTCCCACAACTCAACATCATTAAAGTCTTGGAAGAAGGCCAAGGCACGCACGGTGTTAAATTTTTTCGTGTCAAAAATTTCTTCTTCTTGCTGCGTGCTGTCGTTCAAAAATGTAGATAAATCACTCGCGAACTCTTCCCAAGTTTGGTAACGCAGTGCGGTGTCTTTACGCATCGCACGTTGCACAATGCTATCGAATAAGGGAGGCAAATCGGTGCGGAACGTGCTGGGCAAAGGGGGCTCTACATTGAGTACTTGGTAAATCATGCTGTAGTTATTCGCCGCCTCAAACGGTTGCCGCCCCGTCAGTAAGCGATACAACGTAACGCCCAATGAGTAGATGTCTGTCTGATGCGAAAGCGGGCCGTCTTCAATTTGCTCGGGGGACATGTAGGCGGGCGAACCCACGCCGGTCACTTGCGTGGCTTGTTGGTTTTCTAACAAGGCTGCACCGAAATCAGAAATTTTAATATCGCTCTCGCCGTGCAACAAAATGTTGGCTGGCTTAATGTCGCGGTGAATCACCCCTTGATGCTGCGCGTACTCCAGCGCTTTACAACACTTGTAACCAATTTCGGCAATACGATTGATTGACAGCAATTGCTCAATCTCACTGTGCTGCTCCAAGGTATTACCTTCGATGTACTCCATCACCATGTAGTTTTCATCGTCATCTAACACCGCATCAAACACTTTCACAATGTGTGGATGCGAAAGTTTGCCAGCTAGTGAGGCTTCTGTTTGCAACAGTTTTCTAAAAGCATTTCCGCTTTCACGATTTTTCAAGACTTTAGGATCGAACAATTTGAGTGCGACCTGCTGCTCGTTAAACGGGTCGCGCGCCAAATACACGGTACTGGTTGTACCGTGCCCAATTTCTTTTACGATTTGATATTTGCCGATGGAATCCATATGTGTCAAAGCCTTGCAGAGCTTACATTTTGCGGGTTTGATACACGTATGTCCAGCGCACAGGAACTCTTTAATCCGAGTGTTATCATAGCCGCCATGCGCAAAATTTTAAGCTCTCTGCTATTCCTCCTCCCGCTGCAAATCCATGCTGATGGGCTTCCTGATTTAGGCGATATTTCACAAAGCGTCGTCTCGCCGCGCATGGAACGCCAGATTGGCGAACAAAGCATGTTGCGCATTCAAGCCAGCGATACCTATCTGGATGACCCCGAGCTGCACGACTACATCAATCAACTAGGCAATCGACTCGTTGCCAACAGCAGCGAGCCCAGCCAGCCTTTTGAATTTTTTATTCTCAACGATAACGCCATCAATGCCTTCGCCTTACCAGGTGGCTTCATCGGGGTGAACACGGGACTCATCCAACTTTCGCAAAGTGAATCTGAATTAGCCTCTGTACTTAGCCATGAAATTTCGCACGTCACGCAACACCATTTAGCACGCATGATATCGGGGCAGCAATACGACTCGATAGCAGCCATGGCCGCTATCGCCGTCGCCATTGTTGCGGCACGTAACAACCCACAAGCCGCGACAGCGGCCATCGTGGGCGCGCAAGGCGGCATGATGCAACGCCAACTCGATTTCACCCGCGAACACGAGAAAGAAGCCGATCGAATTGGTCTAGGGATTTTAGAAAAATCAGGGTTTGATACGCGTGCGATGCCGGCTTTTTTTGAGCGCATGCAAAAAGCCACGCAAATTCACGAAAGCAATACGCCTACCTATTTACGCACCCACCCACTCACTGCCGACCGCATTGCCGATGTGGATGGGCGCGTACAACAGATTCCCTTCAAACTGATTGCCGATAGCCTGGACTTTCAACTCATGCGTGCTCGAGTGCGCGCCATACAAAGCGTCCCTAGCGATGCCATCACTTATTTTAACGGCGCGCTCGGTGAGCAGCGTTTTGGAAATCCGCTGGCACAACGTTATGGATTAGTCCTATCTCTGCTGCTCAACAAGCAAACCGAATTGGCCACCCAAGAATTCCAACTGTTGTACACACAAGCCCCCCATCACCCCACCATTGAAGCGCTTGCAGGGCAGCTTAAACAACTCAACCACGACCAAGACACACTCAATTTTTATCGCAAGGCGGTCAAACAATTTCCCGCCCATCACGCGCTCATATACAACTACGCAGAAGTGCTCATCGAAGCCAAGCAATACAACGACGCGCTCAAATTTCTCGATGAGCAGGTCAACATCAACGGCAATGACGCACGCCTCTACGAACTACAAGCACGCAACTACACCGCACTCAATCGCCACCAACAAGCGCACCACGTGCTGTCGTATTACCAAATACTTCACGGGAATTTACGCGCCGCAATTGAACAACTCGAACTCGCTAAACTGGCGGGCAAAGACTATTACCAGCTCTCTACCATCGAGACCGAGCTAAAACAATATCGAGAAATTTTAGATGCCCAACGTAGCAATAAAAAATGAAACAGCATCCTTGTACCCAACCACTGAACGAAAACTCACACCATGATTGAAGAACGTCTCATCAACATTGAAACAAAAATCAGCTTTCAAGAAGACCTCGTAGAAGAGCTAAACAAAACCGTGTATCAGCAGCAACAAAAAATAGAACGCTTGGAGGCGATGTGCCAATCCCTCGCACAAAACATGCAATCTCTCTCTGCACCCCGCAATGATGAAGGCATGTTAGAAAACGAAAGGCCGCCGCATTATTGATGGGTAATCGTAGTCGTCCAATAAAAAAGCCTCGCAATCATGCGCGGCTTTTTTATTGGACGTGCTAGCGCATTTAATGGTGCAGCGCTTTATCCAAAGAATGCAGAAATTTTTCCGCATCATGTTGAGCAATGTGATATTTCACCGTTGCACCCGCCATCAACTTCGCACAGGAATTCACCAGCTCCATCGCAATGGGATATTTGCCGAGAGCGACACTGTCTTTAAGGAAATTTAATCGCGTGCCCGCATCTTCTAGCGTAATGCAAAAGTGGTGATCTTCATCGGTGATGCTGATGCTTTTAATACCTGCATGAATGACGGATTGGCAATGGAAACGCTTTTTTGACATTTTTTCTCCTCTAATGCTGTACAGGTTACGAATGCGTGGCAGTCTGCGCTACGCCAGGTTACGTGTCAAAAATTTATGACTTCTTGTGCGCTCATTTACCGGTACTGCATGCCATCTAAAAAATTAGGTGCATAACATCGCGCTTAAGCGTAATTTACAAATCCGCACCACGCATCCAGATTTAATTCAACCTACCCAAAGGAGAACACCATGTCCAAAGACAGCATTTATCGCATCACCGAACTTGTAGGAACGAGTAAGAAATCTTGGGAAGATGCCGCCGCCAACGCGGTAAGCGAAGCATCCAAAACGTTGCGTGATTTGCGAGTGGCGGAAATTATCAAGCTGGATATGGTGGTGAAAGACGGCAAAGTGTCTGCCTATCGTGCCCGGGTGGCGCTGTCGTTCAAATACGACCCTAAAAAATAATCGAATACATCTACACAACAAATAAAAAGCCTCGCATCACTGCGAGGCTTTTTTTTGGTGGGCCCTCCCGGACTTGAACCGGGGACCAAAGGATTATGAGTCCT
>JAVHQJ010000058.1:0-1019 GCA_036171075.1 Sideroxydans sp.
CTGGATGCCAACGGTTTTATTCACTACACGCCGGATGCCAATTATTTTGGGGCAGCGCAGTTCAACTACACCTTACAGGCCAGCACCGGGCAAACCGGCACCGCCACAGTGGACCTGAATATTCAGAACGTCAACGACGCGCCGACGGTGACGATAGATCAGCATTTGAAGTCGGTGTATGGCTATACATCACGCGCATTGGTCGCTGGAAAGTATGTGCCGATTAATCCGCAATATGCCCCGTTTACGGGTTATGACTATAGCCGCCCTACCACCCCGGTTTACGGGGTTCATAACACTGTCTTGAGCACTGTGGATACGGACGGACCCAATAACGCCACCCTCATCGTCAACGATGTGGACAATGCACCCGGCACCTTCACTTTTGACGTGACGGCGCAGGCACAGAAAGGGTTGGGAGCTGTTGATGCCAACGGAAATGTCAGTTACACCAACTGGGTCGGGCCGAATACGCCGGGCCAGGCAAGCGATTCCAGGAAGCATGTGGGCGGTTCTCGTGGTGGAAGTTCCATCCCTACCTATACCACTCAGGCCGACCCGTTTACCGTTCGCGTGACCGATGCGGGTGGCGCCAGTACCACCATCCAGGTTGATACGGTTCACACTGGTGCCTATTACCCCACGCTGGGCAGCGGAGGCGGCGGCAAGAAACCGATTTCCATCGATCTGGGCAACGACGGTTTCGGCTTCACCAACGTGAACGACTCCAACATCTTCTTCGACATCAACAGCGACGGTTTCAAACACCGCACCGCATGGCCCACTGCTGGCGATGGTCTGCTGGCGTTCGACGCCAACGGCAATGGCCTGATAGACAACGGCAGCGAGATCAGCTTTGCCGCCTATCTGGACAGCGCACAAACCGACCTGCAAGGGCTAGCTGCGTTCGATACCAACAACGACGGCATTTTTTCTGCACTGGATGCGAAATGGAACCAGTTCGGCGTATGGCAGGACAGTAACCAGAATGGTGTGACGGATGCGGGCGAATTCAAATC
>JAVHQJ010000059.1:0-1015 GCA_036171075.1 Sideroxydans sp.
GAACAAACGGAAGCGGCTGCGCTGGGAGCTGCGCGCCGCCTGCTTGAATCTGTCCGCAAAGGCGAATGCGCTGATCTTGGGAACAATCATTATTACGCGCTGACGCTCTCAGGTGCATCCGGGCGAGTGATGGTGCGCGACTGGATGGAAGGACGTTTTGAGGATTTGGTGAGTAACGTCGAGGCATGGTTTGCTGACTTCGCTATTGTCGTCGCTGGTGATAGAAAAGACTGCGATGGAAAAAAGATTGCCCACGATCCCAAGTTCTACGAAGTCTGCTTGGCACTAGTCAGAAATGACCAGAAAAAATCCATTTCGGAAAACTTAAAGCAGTTACCAGCCCCACATGCCGCAACGTTATGGAAAGTTGCCGTGCAGCGACTGCCCATCCCGCAACCCATCATGGCGCAGGCACTGGCGCGCTTCCGCACCGATCTGGTTGATAAAGACCAGCCCCCGTTCAATCATGCTCGCATGGGTCTAATCAAAGCCTATTTCATCCGACTCAACTCAGGAGGTAACACCACCATGACTGCCTATCTCAACCCAGACCATCCCGCACCCGCTTACCACTGTGGGCGTCTGCTCGCCATCCTTGCCAACCTGCAACGCGCTGCACTCGGCGATGTGGGTGCGGGCGTGGTGCAACGCTACTATGCTGCCGCCAGCCAGACACCGGGCCTGATTATCGGTCGCTTGGTCAGCAACGCGCGTAACCACTTGGGCAAACTCGAAGGCAGTTTGGCCTACGGGTACGAAAACCAGATTGCCGATGTGATGGGGCGCTTGGGTGATGGTGCGCCGCGCATACTCGACCTTAACGGCCAAGGGTTGTTTGCCCTTGGTTATTACCAGCAACTTGCCAAACTGCGAGGGGGCAATAAATCTGCCGCATATATCATCAATGAACAGGGAGAAACAAAATGACCACCATTCAGAACCGTTACGAATTCCTCTATCTCTTCGACTGCGAAAACGGCAATCCGAACGGCGACCCGGATGCTGGCAACAGCCC
>JAVHQJ010000060.1:0-1013 GCA_036171075.1 Sideroxydans sp.
GATTTCATCGAGTTAATCGAAAACCCGTTTACACAAAATTCCGGACACCCCCCTCAAACCAACACCACACCCCTATGAATATCCTGACCAAGCACATCGCGACACTTGCCCTCACCCTATGGGTCGGCGGCCTATGGATCATTGGCTACTTGGCCGTTCCTACTCTGTTCTATTCCCAGCCCGATAGGCAACTTGCGGGGATGCTCGCGGGCAAGATGTTCGAGACATTGGGATACGTTGGCATCCTATGCGGGGCTTATCTGCTGTTGCACCGCTCGCTCGTTAAAGCAAAGCCCATGTCGCGCGATGTTTCAGCTTGGCTAATCATCGTGATGTTGCTCATCACACTGGTGACGCAGTTCTACATTCAACCTTTGATGGCAGATATGAAATCGCAGGCACTGCCGTTCGATGTGATGCAGAGCGCCTTCGCGGGGCAATTCAAGATGTGGCATGGCATCTCAAGTGTGCTGTATTTAATCGAGAGCTTGCTCGGTGCATGGCTGGTAATCCGTTCATCCTAGAAACGGCAGTTGGCTTTATGCCCATGCTTCGATACGCGCATAAAACCGCGCTACTCAGCACGAACGGAACGGACACCTATTGGGTAAGAAACCGTTCGTCTTGAGTAGCACGCGAGCGGGCATATCGAAGGGTTCTTCATCGTCCAACTGCTGTTTTAGGTTCATTCAAGGTATGTTCCAAATAGAAAGAGCCGCTTGCGCGGCTCTTTCTATTGTTATTCCCGCACAGGCGGAAAAACGGCTGCTACGCCTTCAGCGCAGTTAACACTTCTTCCAACATCTTCTTGGCATCGCCGAACAACATGCGGTTGTTCTCTTTGTAGAACAACGGATTGTCCACCCCCGCATAGCCGGTCGCCATGCTGCGTTTCATCATGATGGAAGTTTTGGCTTTCCACACTTCCAGCACTGGCATCCCCGCAATCGGGCTGCCCGGCACTTCTTGTGCGGCGGGGTTCACGATGTCGTTCGCGCCAATCACAATCGCCA
>JAVHQJ010000061.1:0-4655 GCA_036171075.1 Sideroxydans sp.
AGCAATGGGAGTTGCGAATTAGTCACTACATACCGACCGACCATCCGGCACTCGTCGAGTTGCAAGATGGCAGAGTCGCCCTTTTGGGAACGAGCCAATCTACAAATGAGATCGCACAAATATGGACACCTAAAAATAACACCTGGCGTTCCTCCGGAAAAATGCAGGTGGGGAGGACCACGGGAAAAGCACAGCGACTGCCATCAGGAAAAGTACTCAACATACGATATGGCGAGGTAGGCAATTACATCTCCGAGATATGGGATCCGTATGACGATAGCTGGAAGTTCATCGGCACCTTTATTGCCGAGAAAAAAAGGAAATATTCACCCTTTGCCTTGGGCGCATTGGATGACGGTCGCGTCGTATTTATAGGCGCAGCCGAAAATGCATTCGTTTTCGATGAGGACTCGGAAACTTGGACGGCAATGCAAATAGAGTGGAATCAGAATCTCTATACATACGGACTGGCGGTGCGTGCCCAAAAACCATTTGCTCGCCTCTTCGATCCGAAAACAAAAGAGTGGCTGGATGCCAGCGCAATTGGAGGAAAATATTATTCGATTCCCCAAAATGAACGTCCCTCCGCACCCGCCATGTTGTGGGATCCAATAAGAAATCACTGGGCATACTTCGTTAAGCATCAAACGATGGCATGGAATGGCTTCTGGTTACCCGATGGCTGCGCTATCTCCGGTCCACCCTTCAGTATCTACAACCCGTCCACCGGAAAGTTCACTGAACATCACGAACTCGAAGCAGCTTGGATGAGGCAAGAAGCAATGACCGTGTTGTCTGACGGCACTGTTGTGCTGGCTGGAATAGAAGCGACTGAAGAAAAATTCTTCTACCGCAAAGCGACTTGTGATGGTTTCGAAGTGCTGTCAGATGACAGCAACCTGATGCCCGCAATAAATAAAATCGTTGCTCCGCCTCCTGTTACAAAACCTGTCGCCGTGGAAACTCCACCAACCAAATGGTCGGCAAAATTTAGCGAGTGGTTTGATAACGTTAAGTGGATCGCTCTGGCAATATTTGCGCCTATGGCGATATATTTTGTGCTGCGATCCGCCATGAACCGGCTCCGCAAAAAACGCCCCAACTCCGTTTTCTCCCGCCCCATAGTGCCAACCGCAAGTGGGCGTGCTTTTGGATTCCTAATTCGCGTTGTGATCTATGGCGCGTTGGCGATCATGGTCGTGCCTCCAATCCTGACTTATACAAAAATCAAATTCGCGAACTGGCAGGAAGAACGGCGAGCGTTTGTAGTGCCCTGCCGCTTTATCGGAACGTGGTCTATGAATGCGCGCGGCGGTACATACAGATTCACACTCAAAGATGATGGTACATACCTTGTTGAGCTAAGTAATGAAGGTCGCCCAGCTCCGTACCGTCAACTTGGCTATTGGGAAGTTCAGGGAGAAAACGTAGTTTGGTATCAGCAAAAAAGAGGCGTAGAACCCGACGTGAACAAAATATTGGAGATGACTGAAACTGGCTTTACCTTGCTCGAACAAAACGGAATGCACTCACAATTCGAGCTAATCGACCACATCAAGTCCAGCACATGCTCCCCCTGATAGACAGGGAATTGGCGACGCGCTTAGACCACTAGCAATCAGCAATCTCTTCGCGCCTTGTTGCCTGAATGAAATGACTCTCTATTGCGCCAGTCACTTCATCCGCCTATCGATGCGCCTGCTTGAACAGAAATAAATATCAACGAAACCTAAGGAAATCCCTAGGCTATCTAGTCAAATGCCTAATTGACACACCAGAACCCACTCCCATACAGTCTGCAAAATTTGCAGGTCTGCTACTTGAACATGGTGCTAGACGTAAGGCGCATGGCACTGAAAGACTTCCAAAGCAGAGAGTTGAGCAAGATACCTAATCGGCCACGACATAAAACTTAGCTGGCCGTTCTATTTTTCTCATTACTAAACAGACATCATCCCCACTTATACAAGGATGGGGTAATTCAATATTTTCAATTTATGTTTCAGCTAATGAAACGAGTTAAGGAGTTAAGTGACATTTCGTGGAGGTTTTATCCTGCCTAAACCCTGTCTTTATTGAGGGGCGCGCGATAATTAGACAAACCGGCGGTCTAATCGCCCGATATATTTAGCCCCAGGACCTCTTAAAGCCTGTTGCTATAGCAGTTTTGGTGAGCGGCGCACATCAAAAACCTCCACGAAATGTCACTTAACTCGGATTTAATTAAACCCGCTGGATTCCGGCTTCCGCCGGAATGACGATTGGGGACTTAATCAGAGATTCCTTAGCTGGGGGGGGCGAAAAAACCACTATCGAGCAACTCTTTAGTCAGCGCTTGATAGTCTGCCGCCCCTGCACTGTGGGGTGCAAAGCTAAATACGTCCTGATGATGCATGGGGCTGGTGGCTAAAGAAACATTCTCACCAATGCGCGTGTTGCATACCAACGCGCCATAGCGTTGTTTTAGATTCTCAACAATTTCGTACGAAAGTTTGCGGCGCGAATCGAAACGTGTCACGACGATGCGCCGCTCGAAACGGCGCTGCAATTTCTTTTCCAATACATTCAATGCGCTATCCAAACGATGCACCCCTTGTAGCGAAAGATAATCGGCCGACACAGGAATCAACACTCGATCCGTAGCCAGTAGCGCGTTCAACGTCAGCACCCCCAGCATCGGGCAACAGTCAATCAAAATGGGTGCGCCAGTCAGCGCTAATTCTTCACGCAAGCCGCGTTTAAGCACCGATGCCGCGTGTGGGTCGCTACCATAAAGCGCATCCACTTTGGATAGCTCCAAAGTGGCAGGAATAATGGACCAGCCGCGTTGGGTTGCTTGCAGCAGACTTTGCAGTGACGCTTGCCGCATAAAAAATTCAGCCATGCCGCTATGCGTAGCACTGGGGATCACACCACTGGCCAAGGTTAAATGGCCTTGGGGATCTAAATCCAAAGCGATAGGACACTGTTGCGCAATATCCAATGCGGCAGTGATATTCAGGCAGGTTGTGGTTTTGCCCACGCCGCCTTTTTGGTTAAACACCGAGATAACAGCCATTTCTCACTCCATCAAATTGGCAAGGCAGCCCCGTAGTGAGCTACGTAAACTGAAGATGAGTGCGATAAAAAAATGAATTCGCATGGCGCGACTATGCCTGCGCAGGGGGAAAGTGAGTCGGCGGAATAACGGGCAAATTTGCGGTCTGTTTGGCGCATTCCTTCTTGCGCAGAGAGGCACCCAGCTTGGCGCTAATTGATGCTCGTAGGATTCATCAGTTTGATGTCTATGGGGTATTCGCCCGTGCTAGTCGAGGTGGCTAATTTGGTGAGTGCACCGTTTGTTGCATCAATGCGGTAAGTCGAAATGTCATCTGACGTGGCGTTGCTCACATAGACATAGTTGCCTGATGGATCAACTGTGATGGAAGAGGGGTTTGTCCCTGTGGTGTAGTCATAGGCATGACAACCTTCGGGGCTTGGGCAGCTGATGGGGTGCATCGCTCCTGTTGCCGCATCCATAGCATAGGCCGAAATGCTATTCCCACTTGTGCCATTCAAACTATTGGCGACGTAAGCGAATTTTCCTGAATGTGCGAATGCCAGTGCAATGGGATGTGCGCCTGCAAACTCGATGGGAATAGGCGTAGAAAGTTCGCCGGTCAGTGCATTCAGATTGAGTATCGAAATGCTTTTTTCAGCTGTGGTGGTTAAAAAATCAGTTAAGTAGACATACTTTCCTGAAGGGGCAACATTCAGTAAAAAGGGCGTGCTGGGTGAAGGCAACGCAGCGCGGATGGACGTCAGCAACCCGCTACTAGCATGGATGCGATACATCGAAATGTCTTTGCTGCCCCAGTTGGCGGTGTACACATAATGACCAGCAGGGTCGATAACTAGATAACGTGGATTGATGCCCGTGGCGATTGTCCCGAGGGCGGTGAGCCTCCCTGTTTGGGTGTCAATAGCATAGGTCGACACACTGTTAGATATGTAATTAGGCACATAGGCGAAGCGTCCCGTAGGCTCAATTTCAAGCGCGGTTGGCCATTCTCCTGTTGCTACCGCAACCCCCGCAGGAATCAGCACGCCCGAATTGGGATGAACGGTGTAAATCGAAATGTCATTGGATTCAAAGTTCACCACATAGGCAAATTTGCCAGAGGGGTGCAAGGTAATCGCACCTGGCCCAACTCCTGTTGCGCTGGATGCCATGAAGGTGAGCGCGCCCGTAGCGATGTCTGCATGAAAGGTCGAGATTAAGGCGGAGTCGTAATTGGCGACGTAGGCAAACTTATAGTTGATCACACTCGCCGCATTTCCATCTAGCCCCTTACTTGAACTGGCAACGGCAATGGGATAAGAGGCGTAAGAGGGGGTTACTGAAGAGCCTCCCCCACAGCCACTCAATATCAGCGCACTGGCTAGCAACCCGCCTAACAAAGGTACTGAAATGTGCTTGTTAGACATATAACCTCCTCATATTCAAACAGCTTCAGGACGACCTGTCTTGTTGCTTCAAATTGGTTATCGACCTTATTTTTCAGAGCATTAGTCAGCAGCTTGCTAATAAATTTATAGGAGTTCCGCTTACATAATTGCCTAGCAAAACCTATAAAAAAGTGGTCTGTTCGCACAGCAACAGCAGGGGAGGCCGC
>JAVHQJ010000062.1:0-1004 GCA_036171075.1 Sideroxydans sp.
CTAGAACAATCGAATCTGCTCCGTTGTACCCATAGGTCACTGCGCCGACTTTCGCCAACGCTCTTTTTACTACTTTTTGCAGCCCATTTTGATGCGGCTACGTGAGTAGTCGCACCAACTGCCCTGCCGTCAACGCCAGCATGCCAAACATCAGGTGCGACACCACTTTACGATTACCTCTGAGTAGATTGTTTCGTTTGTGTTATGCGTGTCGAATACTACTACATTTTTAGTGTCCACCCCAAGGTTAAAACCACCGGCTTTAGCCGGTCAGCTTTAGCTGCGACAATATGCTGCATGAAGGGAGGTGCAGCATGGACTATAGATACGGAAGTCATACTGTTTTTCAAATTGAGTATCACTTTGTATGGGTGACAAAATATCGCTACAAGGTACTGAACGGGGACGTTGCTGTCCGAGTACGGGAATTAGTGCGCGAGACCTGTGAGGCTTTTGAAATCAGGATCGTTAAAGGTGTCGTAAGCAAAGATCATGTGCATATTCTGGCGAGTTGTCCGCCGAATATGGCGCCGAGTGAGATCATGAGGCGCATCAAGGGGCGGACATCGAGCAAACTGTTCGAGGAGTTTCCGCACTTGAAAAAGCGATACTGGGGTAGACATTTTTGGGCGAGAGGGTACTTTTGTGCAACGGTAGGGCAAATGACGGAAGAGATGATTCAGCAGTATTTGGAGCATCATTTTGAGCCTAAGCCTGACGATGAATTCAAAATGGAACCCGATTAGGACGCGTCGTTTAGGCGACGCGTATCCGGACTTTCAGTCCGTTAATCAAACCCACCAGCTTTAGCTGGTGGTTGTTTAGTTGTTGGCAGCGTAACACTTTTCAAAGCGCGGAATTATATGGGTTTACATCAAACCCGCAGCTGCGAATTCACTCGCCCCCCAACGACTCATCCCAGTGCTACGCCTTGCCGTACATCTTGCGACCGCGTATCCGCGCGCGGTGGGCTGAACGCTGTTCGGCTTCGGTCAAGGCGCGGG
>JAVHQJ010000063.1:0-1003 GCA_036171075.1 Sideroxydans sp.
TTCCTTCTAGTGGTAATCCACAATCTCCACGTCCAGCACTTCGCCATTCTTAAAGCGAAAACAAACACGCCACTGGTCATTGATGCGCACACTCCATTGACCAGCGCGGTCGCCTTTCAGTGCCTCCAAATGGTTTCCCGGCGGCGCACGCATATCGTCAATGATTTTTGCCAGATCAAGCTGTTCCAGTTTGCGCAAAGCGGCACGTTCAAAATTCACGAAGCGCTTTACACGCCTGCCGTTGAACAATGATTCCGTATCGGCGCATTTGAACGACTTGATCATGGACGCATATTAACGAGGTTCGTTAATATGTCAAGTGAGATGGGATTGTAGGGTGCAATAAGCGCAGCGCATTGCACCAGAATTTATTGAAACATCCGGCGCAATGCCCGTTGGTTATTGCGCCCTACGCTTGCTGGTCTTCCAATTTGTTTTTCAGCGCCTTATTCATTTCTTCAAGCATTGGAACTACAAACAAACTCATCTTGTTCCAAAATAATGGCACCATCAATCCACTAAATTCTTCTTTATTAATAAGCATCGTTCCGCCATTTTCTTCTCTCAGCTCAAACACGCGGTCATTAGTGAAAATTAAGCCACTCATCATCGTTGCTCTCCAACGGAAACTCTTTGGCGAATTAGCTTCAAGAACGACTGCTTGATATTTCATTGCGTCGTTGCCATTCGGCCCGCGCATGATGATATCCACCTTGGAACCCAGCGTGGCGCTTCCACTGGCGGAATTGACCATCGGATTCCAATCTTTCCAATGATCAAAGCCAGTGAGCACCTGCCAAACTTGGTCGATTGGTGCGGCAATTTGAATTTCTGATTTCAGTTCCCTCATGCACATCTCCAAATGAATTATCCGAACAAAATTACAGCTTATACCCCCGATGCACCGCTACCACGCCACCCGTCATATTGAAGTACTCGACACGCTCTAGCCCTGCATCCACCATCATCTGTTTCAACTCTTCCTGTCCCGGATGCATGCGGA
>JAVHQJ010000064.1:0-4629 GCA_036171075.1 Sideroxydans sp.
ACCTGTAATTGCCCCTTAGGAGGGGGCGGTTATATCCATTTAACTACGAGGACGATGGATGGTCGCGATGCGGCGCGCATTCTAACGTAAAATCCCGCCCCCACAGTTGGGCGAGGAGTGCGTGATGAAATGGTTTATTTTGTTTGGATTGCTGGCGTCCGTCATTTTGCTGGTGGCGCAAATGGCGCGCGCAGGTGAATTACCTAAAGTGGGTGCGGCAGCGCCCGATTTTAATTTACTCGACCAAGCTGGGCAGCCGCATCAGCTCAAAAATTACGCAGGCAAGTGGTTGGTGTTGTATTTCTATCCCAAGGACGACACACCGGGTTGCACGCAAGAGGCATGTGCTTTCCGCGATGACTTGAGCAAGCTCACCCAGTTGGGCGCACAGGTGGTGGGCATCAGCGTGGACGACGGCGCGAGCCATGCCGAGTTTGCTAAAAAATATCATTTACCCTTTCCCTTGTTGGCGGATAAATCCACCGAAGTGGCGGCGCGTTATGGCGCATTGAGGGATATGGTCGTGTTCAAAATCGCCAAGCGTTATACGTTTTTGATTGATCCGCAGGGTAAGGTGGCGAAGGTGTATGAGAAGGTGGAAACGTCGAAACATTCGACCGAAATCATCGAAGATTTGAAACAGTTATCAGAGAAGGGTAAGTGATGAAGTATCCACAGGTAAATATATTCGCAGCATGGTTCTTTATGGTGGACACCATTTTTATGGGATGGGTGGCAAAAACAGGAGAGATATTGCTGCAACTGTTGGGTGTTCCCGCCGTAGAGGGGGATGTGCCCAGTCGTATTATTGGGGCGCTGTTGTTACTCATTGCGATGTTCGCCGTGCTGTATTTTCTCAAGCGCTTGCCGCCAGAAGGTGCGCCAGGAGAGAAAGATTATCTGTTCGGTCATCGTTTGGTGTTGATTGGCAATTTGTTAGCGTTGAGTTTGTTTGTCTTTCAAATGTTCGCCACCACGATTGCGGACTACAACACGCATTTGATTTTGAATAAATTCACCACCGCGTTTGGTTATCTCTGCTTGGGATTCTTCGCTGTGGGTTTTTCATTTATTTATCAATCGTCGATGCGTCAGCAAGAAAAGAAAAGTTAAATGCCCTACATCACATTAGATAAAGCTGCTTTAGCCTTTGGACACGTCGCCCTGTTGGATCATGTGGATTTTCAACTCGACGAGGGCGAGCGTGTCGGCCTGATTGGGCGCAATGGTGGCGGCAAATCGAGCTTGCTGAAAGTGTTGGCGGGTGAGGCAAAGTTGGACGACGGCACGCTGTGGCGTCAATCAACTGCGCGTATTTGCTATGTAAGCCAAGAGCCCGTGTTGAATGCGGACGCGACGGTGTATGACGAAGTGGCGCGCGGCTTGGGCGCTTTGCATCAAATCATCATTGATTATCATCATCTGTCGCATCAGATGGGTGAGCCCGACGCAGATTTTGAAAAGTTGTTGGAAGATATGCAGCCGCTGCAAACTGCGCTCGAAGCGCAAAACGGATGGGCGGTGCAAGCGCGGATTGAAACGGCGATTCAACGTTTAGAGCTAGACCCCGAAGCGCTCGTCGGCTCACTTTCGGGTGGGGTGCGTAAGCGCGTGGCATTGGCGCAAGCGCTGGTTGCTGATCCTGAGGTGCTCATCCTCGACGAGCCAACCAACCATTTAGATTTTGCCTCCATCGAATGGCTGGAAGGGCTGCTCACCAGCTTCCGGGGCAGTGTGTTGTTGGTCACGCATGACCGTAAATTTTTGGACAACGTCGTCACGCGCATCGTTGAATTAGATCGCGGTCAGTTGGCCAGCTTCCCCGGCAACTTCGCCGCCTACCAAAAGATCAAAGAGCGCATGTTGTCCGACGAGGCGGTGGTGAATGCCAAGTTCGACAAGGTGCTAGCGCAGGAAGAGGTATGGATACGCCAAGGCGTGAAAGCACGCCGCACGCGCAATGAAGGTCGCGTGTTGCGTTTGGAGCATCTGCGGCTGGAACGCGCTGCGCGCCGTGAAAAAGTCGGCAAGGTCGAGATGAATCTGGACAAGGGCGACCGCTCGGGCAAATTGGTGGCGGAGTTAGAGAACGTCAGCAAGTCGTTTGGCTCACGCAAAATCGTGAGTGATTTTTCTTGCCGCATTCAACGCGGTGACAAAATTGGTTTGCTCGGCCCTAACGGTGTGGGCAAGAGCACGCTGCTCAAGATTTTGCTGGGCGAACAAACCCCCGACTCTGGCAGCGTGCATCTGGGCACGAAATTGAGCGTGGCTTACTTCGACCAGTTGCGTGCGCAGTTGGATGACAGCGCCACCCTCGCCGACACCATCAGCCAAGGTTCAGACTTCATCGAGATTGGCGGACAAAAGAAACACGTCATCAGTTATCTCGGCGATTTCCTGTTCGCACCCGAGCGCGCACGCTCACCTGTCAAATCGTTGAGTGGTGGTGAACGTAACCGCCTGCTGCTGGCACGTTTGTTCACGCGCCCCGCCAACGTGCTGGTGCTGGATGAACCGACCAACGACCTCGACATCGAGACGCTGGAATTGCTGGAAGAGATGCTGGATCAATACGACGGCACACTGTTCCTTGTGAGCCACGACCGCGCTTTCCTCGACAACGTGGTGACGCAAGTCATCGCCTTCGAGGGCGACGGAAAGTTGATGGAATACGTGGGCGGTTACGAAGACTGGGTGCGTGTGAAGAAGTTTGAAGCTAGCCGCAAAGCGCCTGTTGAGATGCCAGCCAAGGTGGTCGCTAAAGTTGAAGCGAGCAAACCGAAGTCGTCCGCAAAATTGAGTTTCAAAGAACAAAAAGAATTAGACGAGATGCCACAACGCATCGAAGTGCTGGAGCGCGAGCAAGAAGAAATCGTGGCCGCACTGGGTTCGGGTGCGCTATACCGCGACAATCCCGCACACGCCAAACAATTACAACAACGCGCGAGTGAAATTGAAGACGCCTTGTTGACCTTGATGGCGCGCTGGGAGGCGCTAGAAGGCAAGTGAAACGGGGGAGGCGTTGGCTAGGCTTTAACTTCTTGTGCTGCCAACTCTTTACTAATCACCGCAGGCAGGCTCTTGGGCGCGGTGATGCGCAGTTGTTTATTGACATTAAATCGCCCGAATACCACCACAATATCTTTGGGCGATACCTCAAACTCTTTCGCCAAAAATTTCACCATGTGATCCGTTGCTCTACCCGCTACCGGTGTCGCCGTCACACTCACCTTTAGCTGATTTCCCTTCGCTTTTCCAATTGCATCTTTTTTTGAACTAGGCGCCCCCAGAATGTTGAGCACCAACACTTCACCCTCCCAAGCGCAAAAGGACTTATTTTTAATTGGGGTCAGACTCGATTTATTCATTACTCTCCTTTCGAGGGCGGCCACGCGGCAATGGCATTGCTCGTCTCGCTGTCAACGCCTCTACCTTTTCGTTTGACCGCAAAGTACGTTTTCCCTTGAGGCGCCTAAAGTTTGAAAAAAGGGGCTGGCTTGAGCCAGAACCGTTTGAATGATAGGGTAGCCATTAGTGCATATAGGCTGGAGCTAGGAACAAAATAATTCCCAAAATCATGCAGATGCCAGCAAAAAATCCTGCTGCTTTAGCGGACTTTGCCCAAAGCGACATTGGGATTAGTCCAAAGATAATAAATGAAATACCAATCAAGACTGCATCTGAGCCATCAGCATTTACCTCTGCCCCCGTCTTGCTTGAATAACCATAATAGTGCTCATTAGCAATAATGAAGATACCGTAGGCAAGCATCAATGCACTCATCCCAGCGGTAAGCCATTTGACTGAAGTCGTAATTTTTTTAGGTTCATTCATATTTTTAATTGGGGTCAGACTCGATTTATTCATTACTCTCCTTTCGAGGGCGTCCACGCGGCAACGGCATTGCTCGTCTCGCTGTCAACGCCGCTACCTTCTCGCTAAATAGTTCATCACCTAAAGCCCAGCCCTTATTCGTCGCATCACGAATCGCATCAACATCCGCCTTGGAAACCTGCGCGCGGAATAGCTGCCGATAGGCAGATTGCCGTTCATCATCCGTGCGCCCAAGCCGCCGATACAACTCATGCCAAGCAAGCAGTTCATTCTCACTTCCTTGTGCATTCGCATGATAACTTGACCAAGGATACTCACTCGGATGCGCCACCATATCTGCCCGCACCGGATTCATCTCAATGTAACGCATACACGTCAGCAGATACCGCTCACTATCAATCAACGTACTTTTATAGCGCCCTTCCCACAGCGTTCCTGTGCGCTGATACGTGAAATTAAAATACTGCACATAACGCCTGCCAATTGACTGCAACGTTTTAGACAGACTAAATTCCGTTTTTGGCGTGACCAATAAATGCACATGATTGGTCATCAGCACATAAGCGTGAACCTTGAGGGAATGGGTATCCGCCGCCTCTTTTAAGCACCGCAGATAAAACGAGTAATCCGCATCCGCAGCAAAAATGGGGTCGCGGTTATTGCCGCGCTGAATGACATGCAAAGGTTGCCCAGGAAGAAAGAAGCGGGGAAGGCGAGCCATCGTGCAACTCCTTGAGGAAACGACGGCAAGAGAATATCAAATTAAATCGAGTCTGACCCTATTTATTGCTC
>JAVHQJ010000065.1:0-4618 GCA_036171075.1 Sideroxydans sp.
TTGCTAGCTGCTCGTGCTGCAATACATTAACTCGCAACCGGATAATGAACCTGGCTATCAAGCGTGCATACACTGCAGCCAGCAGCAGCAACCCCACCAGGCCCGCTTTTAGTAACACGAATGAAAAAAGCGAGTGAGTAAACCTTACGGACTGAAGTTGATAGCGTGGTACAAATTCACCGCCCCAGCCTATACCCATCAGCAGCTTTTTCCAATCTCCGCTTAGTGTCGCAAATACAGCGCTCCATTCTTCAAGTTTTCCGTTTGTACCAACTAAATGATTTTTCAGAATCAGCCCCCATATCAAATCCCGAAAAGCTATTGCCACAATGAGGCAAACTAGCAGAACTGAAAATGCTATCCCTAGCTGTTTTTTCACATTATTGGTTTTGTATGCAAGGTAAGAGATAAAAATCAACTGCGAAATTACAAATAGACCGACAGGTGCGCGCAGTCTTAACATTGAGAGTCCGTACAACGCGACAGCAACTACGACAGCATAGATACACGCCTGAATCACTTGCCGCCGCAGAATATTTACAAAGAATAGACAACCGCAATATATTGCAGCAAAGGTTACCGCAGGTTCAAATATGTGTAGCGCGCGCACGCTAAAGGTATTCTTTGGGTTTGAAGCTGAAGTTGTTGCAGTTAATCTGGCCACATCTCCGCTTGGTGGCACTTGGATGTTTGACGGATCGCTGTAGGTTAAATCAAAAGCGGTAGACAAGCCGTTCAATGATCCAAATTCGCTGCGCATATCGATAAGAAACTCGACCGGGCTTATTGCTCCAACACACAGCACCCCAGCCAACATTATCCCGACTATCTTGCTCTTGTTATAGCCATCTGCGGAATACGCAATCAAAGGAGCCAGAATAACAAGGAATAGCATTGGAAATAAATCGCGTGCTATCTTGTGACTGTCGACACCATTTAATAATCCGGTAATTCCCGGGTAGATCACCAGCAGCACGCCCGTCAGCATGCTGAGTACCAGCCATTTATAGTCGCTTGCTTTCAGCTTAATCGCTTCTTTAAGCAACAGCACGCAACCCAGCACAAGACACATGCCCGCCAATAATTCAACCACCCCCGGCACGGGTGGCATTGGTTCACTAAATAGAACCAGCAAGTAACTTACTACGATCAAATAATACGGGAACAGTCCTTTGGAAAAATACAGGCCAGTACCACTGTAGTTAATCAGACGTTGCTTCATACCTTTCTCCATACAACCCGATTTACATAGTCCGTATAGCTATGAATGATCCGTACCACTTTATCCGATACATTCGGCATGCTGTAATCGGCCACCTGCCTTAACACCCGCTCAGCGCCACGCGGTTGCTTTGCCAAAATAGCCAGAGCCTGCCGTACACGTTCCACCTCAAGCCCCACCATCATCACAACCGCTTCTTCCATACCTTCCGGCCGTTCATGCGCTTCACGCAAGTTTAGTGCGGGGAAATTAAGGATTGATGACTCTTCGTTGATGGTTCCGCTATCAGAAAGGACGGCGCGCGCCGATAGCTGTAACTTGACATAGTCGTGGAAACCGAGGGGTTTCAACAACCGTACTTTTTCATGGAATTTTGAATTTGTCGCGTCGATCCGTTTTTGGGTGCGGGGGTGGGTAGACACGATCACCGGCAGGTCATAGTCTTCTGCAACAGTGTTTATAACTTCTACCAATTTGGCAAAAGTCTGCGGCGACTCGATATTTTCTTCACGATGCGCGCTGACAACAAAATAGCCGTCTTCCTCAAGGCTCAGGCGAGTCAGAACATCAGACGCATCGATGCGTGGCCGGTAGTGCGTCAGCACCTCAAACATCGGACTGCCCGTTTTAATCACCAGGTCCGGCGGCAAACCTTCCCTCAGCAGATAATCACGCGCAATCGTGCTGTAGGTCAAATTGACATCGGCCGTGTGATCGACGATGCGCCGGTTCGTCTCCTCAGGCACCCGCATATCAAAGCAACGATTCCCCGCTTCCATGTGGAATATCGGTATCTTCCGGCGTTTGGCCGGAATCACTGACAGGCAACTATTGGTGTCGCCCAACACCAGCATCGCTTCCGGCTGCACCTCAGCCAACACCTGATCCACGGCAATAATCAGATTGCCAATCGTATGTGCCGCACTGTTAGCATTTGCAGCGCAATTCAAAAAATGATCCGGCTTGCGCACGCCCAGATCATCAAAGAAAACCTGATTCAGCTCGTAGTCATAGTTCTGTCCGGTATGCACCAGGATGTGTTCGCAATCCTCATCCAGGCGTGCCAGTACACGTGACAGGCGAATGATTTCGGGTCGTGTACCTACAACCGAAACGACTTTTAATTTTTTCATAATCAAACCTTGTAGGTAATGGTGTCAGGGTGTTCGCGATCAAAAACCTCATTCGCCCAGAGCATCACAATCATTTCATTGTCACCAACATTGGTGATGTCGTGCGACCAGCCGGGGACCGTTTGAACCACTTCCGGCTTCTCGCCATCGGTAAATTGCTCATAGGTTTCACCTGTTTCAACATGCCGAAAACCAAACCGTGCGCGCCCCTGGATCACCAAGAACTTTTCGTTCTTGGTATGATGATAATGTCCGCCACGCGTAATTCCCGGATACGCCGTAAAGAACGAAAACTGGCCGGAGTCTTTGGTTTTCAGCATTTCCACAAATCGGCCGCGCGGATCCGCATGAACAGGCACGCTGTAGGAAAATTGCTCGGGTCGCAGAAAACTCAAATAGGTTGAGTAAAGTGCTCTGGTCAGACCCGTGCCAACCGCTTCTATCACCATGGATTCACGCCCGTCCTTGAACGCCCTGAGCTGGTCAGCCAAGCCGCCAACGGTAATAAAATATTCAGGGGTAACTTCAGGTCGCACCACGCCAGCGGGCTGTACTTCCAATAATCGCATGAAGTCTTTGATCACATCGTCGATGTAAACCAGACGAACCAGCGCCGCAGGATCATTGATTTGAACGGGCAAATCGTTGACGGTGTTGTAACAAAACGTTGCAACGGCGGAGTTATAGTTCGGGCGGCTCCACTTGCCAAACACATTAGCCAGGCGATACAGATAAACGGGAGATTGCGTGTCCCTCCCCAAAGCCAACAGTGCCTCTTCAGCAGCCAGCTTGCTGGCTCCATAGGGGTTTGCAGCCTCGGCCTGGATGGAAGAAGTGTACAAAACCGGAACCGACCTGCCAGTTGCGCGAATACACTCGCACAGCTGTTCGGTTAACCCTGTATTGCCTTCAGCAAACTCCGCCGTGTCCTTAGGCCGGTTGATCCCGGCCAGATGAAACACGAAATCTACCTCCCGGAGCATGACCGGGAGTTGGGCTACGTCATCACTGCGAGTGAAACACACCACCTGTATATCCTTGCGCTCGGATAAATGCAAACGCAGGTTCTTACCCACGAAACCATTCGCACCGGTGATCAACACTTTCATCAGTTTATTCCTCGGCCACAGCATGCTCGCCACGAGCGATACGTTGCATAAATTCCAGCTTGAGCAACAAAGCCTTCGTGCCTGCAATATCCAGCCGGGTTGTGTTGTGCGAGTTGTAATCTTCCCCGTGCGAGCTTCGGGTGATGCGCTGCTCGCCTTGCTCCACGAACTTGGCATAGTTCAGGTCACGTGTATCGGGCGGCACACGGAAGTAATCGCCCGTGTCTTCGGCGCACACCATCTCTTCGCGACTCAACAATGCTTCATACAGTTTTTCGCCATGACGAGTGCCAATCACATTCACCGTATGATCCGGCTTGCCCATCAATTCAAGAATAGCCCTGGTCAGCACCTCTACCGTTGCTGCTGGCGATTTTTGCACAAAGATATCTCCGTTGCTGCCATGCTCAAACGCGTACAACACCAGATCTACCGCATCACCCAAGGTCATCATGAAGCGAGTCATGGCAGGATCAGTTACCGTAATCGGCTTGCCCGCCTGAACCAGATCCACAAACAACGGAATCACCGAACCTCGCGAAGCCATCACGTTGCCATAGCGTGTACCGCAGATGATCGTACCCGTCCCCTCCAGGTTACGACTGGCAGCCACCATCACCTTTTCCATCATCGCCTTGCTGATACCCATCGCATTGATGGGGTACACAGCCTTGTCGGTGCTCAAACACACCACACGCTTCACACCGGCATTAACAGCCGCTTCCAGCACATTCTCTGTCCCCAGCACATTGGTACGTACCGCCTGCATCGGGTAAAACTCGCACGAAGGCACCTGCTTGAGCGCTGCGGCATGAAAAACAAAGTCCACACCACGCATGGCTGCCGACACGCTGCGCACATCTCGCACATCACCGATGTAAAACTTAAGCTTTGGATGGTTGTAGCGCTTGCGCATGTCATCCTGCTTCTTCTCGTCACGACTGAAAATGCGAATTTCCGCGATGTCAGTGTCAAGGAAACGCTTCAACACTGCATTGCCGAAGGAACCCGTGCCCCCTGTAATAAGCAAAGTCTTTCCGGAAAACTGATCGGCCATCCTGTTCACTCCAATAGTTAGTTCTCATCCAGAAACCACCTTAATTCCCGCCGTCGGCCATCAGCCAATTTTTTCGCCGCTGGGAATTCGGGTGATT
>JAVHQJ010000066.1:0-1000 GCA_036171075.1 Sideroxydans sp.
GCGCTGCGCGGCCTTATCGCGCAGCGTCCGGTGGACCGCAGGGTTAGAGACCAACTTCGCCCTCCTCGAAGTAGTCGGAGTCGATACGTTTGACAATGTATGAAGCAGAAACCGAAACCCCAACGTCGAAGTCCATCATGAGGTTTGCAAGAAGCTGTCCGTCAATGAGTACGACTTTGGTATCAATGCGGGAGGCATAGTCAATTGCCTCCGCTGTATAAGACGAAGTGGTGATGAAAACACCTTTCTTCGCGCGCTGACCTTGTAGCGCGCCGACAAACTTTTGAATTTCTGGGCGACCAACAGAACCCTGCCATCTCTTCGCTTGGATGTAGATGGTGTCCAACCCGAGACGGTCTTCTTTGATGATTCCGTCAATGCCTCCGTCGCCACTTTGCCCGATACGCTCTCCGGCATCGCGGCGTGAGCCGCCGTAGCCCATTTTGACCAGAAGCTCGACGACAAGCCGCTCGAAGAACGTAGGGGAGCACGAAAGAATGCGACTGAGAATGTCTTGGGCAAGACTGAGCCGAAGACTCTGGTGGGCGAGTTCTAGTGCTTCTTCAGGCGTTTGCTCCGTCGCGCTAGCAACGGATTCCGTTGTTGTCGCTTCTCTGTTGTTTCGTGAAGCGTCGCGGAATTCAATGAATTCGGGGAAGCGCTCAAGGTACTTGACGTCGATTCTTGTGGGGTTGTCTCCAAGTATCTGCTTGCCTCGGGCAGTAATACGCAGCGCCCCTCGGCGTGGCGACTCCAATAGCCCCGCTTTCTTGAGGTAGGAATTCGCCCAGCCGACCCGGTTATTGAAAATTGCCTGCTGGCCACTTGCCAGGAGTTCGTTGCGTTCGGCCGGAGTGAGTTGAAACTCAGTGGCGAGAACTTCAACGGCTTCGCGTGTGGTGTGGTCGGTTCCGTCGGAAGCAAATCGAAGTAGCGGGAGCATCAGCGTTTGATAGTCAGGAATGGGCATAGTGTTCCCGTGGGTTGTTGGTCTCTAACG
>JAVHQJ010000067.1:0-4588 GCA_036171075.1 Sideroxydans sp.
CAGCCAGCCCTTGGGCATCGGACAGGGCTTGTTGCAACTTGGTGGTGAATTTGTCAAAACGCATTTTTGAACTCCTTGTAGGAATATCTAACTGAACCGTAGGTGGGGTAGGCTATCAATAATTTCAACCCCAACCGTCATTCCGGCGAAAGCCGGTATCCAGGTGATTAAAAACACTTGCGCAGCAAGACAAAACATCAAGGCATTTTTAATAAACCCGCTGGATTCCGGCCTACGCCGGAATGACGGCATGTTGCGGCTTCCCTTATACTGCCAACCTAAACTTAAGGAACGTTCGATGCCACACACTAGCCTTGCCCACCAAATCCGTTCCGATGTCCTTAATGCGCTCGCCGAGGACATCGGAACGGGCGATCTCACTGCACAACTCATCGCCGAGCACACTCAAGCTCACGCCACCGTCATCACGCGCGAGGAGATGGTGCTATGCGGCACGCAGTGGTTCGAGGCGTGTTTCATGCAGCTCGACCCCAAGTGCAAGATTGAATGGAAATGCAAGGAAGGCGATGCGGCCCAAGCCAAACAAACATTGTGCGAGATTCGCGGCGATGCACGCGCACTACTCTCGGCGGAACGTCCTGCGTTGAATTTTTTACAGACACTATCCGCCATCGCCACGCAGACACGCCGCTATGTGAACGAGGTGAGCGGCACGCAAGCCAAGGTGCTGGATACGCGTAAGACCCTGCCTGGCGTGCGCATCGCGCAGAAATATGCAGTGAAGGTGGGCGGAGGACACAACCAACGCATCGGCCTATTCGATGGGGTGCTCATCAAAGAGAACCATATCGCAGCGGCAGGCGGCATCAGCAAGGTGATGGAGCATGCATTCCAGATCACCCCCCCGAATGTGAGCATCCAAATCGAAGTGGAATCGTTGCAGGAGTTGGATGAGGCGTTGAATGCAGGTGCGAAACTCATCCTGTTAGATAATTTTTCACTGGCCGATATGCGCCTCGCCGTGACCCATGCCGCCAAGCGCGCGGAGTTGGAAGCCTCGGGCGGCATCACCTTGGAAAGCATCCGTCGCGTGGCCGAAACGGGCGTGGATCGCATCTCCATCGGCGCACTCACCAAAGATGTGAAAGCCATTGATCTGTCGATGCGATTGCATCTCTCTTGAATTCTTCTAGAATGCCACTATATTAGAACTCTCTAATTTTCTGGAGCTATCATGAGTGAGCCTAAACATATCGTCTGTCCCCACTGCGATGCAGTCAATCGCGTCCCCGCTGACAAGCTGGATGCAGCTCCAACCTGCGGCAAATGCAAACAGCCTTTATTCACTGCGCACCCCGTCGAACTCAACGCAAACAATTTCGCGACGCACATCGCTCGCAGTGATGTGCCTGTGCTGGTGGATTTCTGGGCGCCGTGGTGTGGACCGTGCAAGATGATGGCCCCCGCCTACGCGCAAGCTGCGCAACGTCTTGAGCCAAATATGCGTGTGGTGAAACTGGATACAGAACAAGCGCAACAAATTGCCGCGCAATACAACATTCGCAGCATCCCTACGCTGGCATTGTTCAAAGGCGGTAAAGAGGTCGCACGTCAAGCTGGGGCGATGGATGTGAACGGCATCGTGGCTTGGGCGAGATCTAAAGCATGAAGATGCTCTGGATACTTTCAGTGTTGATGCTGGTCGGGTGTGCCGATCCAGCACGCAACCTCTATGAGGGTATCAAAACAAACAACGACGCGAAGCGGACACCCAACGAGCGAGCTGTGACGCCCGCACCAAGTTACGACACTTACCAAAAAGAGTTGGAGCGAATGAGTAAATAAAAAGGGAAGCGACGATGCTTCCCTTTTTGAATGAAGTTGTAAAACTCAATGCAGTTCTGGCTTCTTCGCTGAAGGTTTGATTCTATCCAACAGACGGCGCATGTTACCCATGGAGGCTAGATGCAGGTAAGCCATACCCAATGCACCACTTCTGAACAATGCGGGCAATTTGTCATCCGCGAGTTGGCCGAACTTTACTTCGTCGATGAGGTAAAAGTCATTCAATTGGAAGGTCTCACCATTAGGCGTGTCGAAGCGTGCGCCTTGCTGCACGAACAAGCCTAATTCTTCCAACTGTTGCACCAAGGCTTCAGTGCGCGCAAATTCGACTTGGAAGTTTTGCAAGAACTGCATCACTTCATTCATGCGTGGTTGCAATTGACCGGCTTCGTCAATCAACACCTCTCCAATGCTGGGATTCAATGCGGGGCATTCTTCGTCGATGCACACCATCAACTGGCCTTGCGCGCCGCCCTCTGCCATCACGAATGGATAGCGACGCACGAACGCAGGGATGTAACGTGCATCCCACTTACCCTTGTCATCCACATAAAGATTCTCGCCAGTGCGCACCCCCAGCAACACCACGGGGCGCATCTTGCCGTCCTGCGCTTTGATGAACACGATGGGGTATTCGCGCGCCGCCTCGGCGAACTCAATCGCGCCCAACAACACCGCTGTGGTGTCGCGCACGAAATTGAAATTCACTTTGGCAGTATCGAATCGCAGATTGCGATGTACGTTGGAATTGAGTGGAACGACTTTTTGATAGAACGCGAAGCTACTCAAACTATTCTCCTATGATGGTTAAGGAACCACTACGCAACCAGCGCCATTGACACCTGTTTTGTTGCTACTATTCTTCTCGATGTTATCCAGTTTGCTATCTGCGCCCATAAAACCAGGGGTTGATGACAAGCGAGTCAATAACTGCTCACTGGAAAAACCACTCTCGCCTTTGCCTAAATCTACTTTCAGATCACCCTTGGACAAGATAACTTGGCCTTCGTGTACCGTGACGTACAACCCTGGTTCGCCATCAGCATTGCTTTCTTCAAATAGTGTTCCAGTGTCAATGTTGACACTGTCTGGCCGTGGCGCACTATTATTGATAATGCCAACTGGAATAGATTTGATTTGAATTGGTTTGCTTGTATCCCTTGCTAAAATTGCCGCTTGATTGAGTGCCACCGTGAAAGAACTACCGCCCGACACGAATACAACCTCACCCTGCCACACATAAACCCCAGCACCATTCAACGGGTCGTTGCCTGTATCGGCTTCTGCAAGTTTCCCCCACGCGCCAGTTAGACTATCTGTATCTTTCATGCTGGAGAGTGAGCGAAGTTCCGCATATTGCGACCACAGCGTCGTGCTGGCAGCCTGAGGATTACTTAAACCATCGACACACGGTCCGTTGCACCACACATCAAATCCTGTGCCACGTATGCCAATCGTGGCACCCGAAACTTTGAAATTGTAATTATCGTGATTGACGCGTCCGATCAAGCCGGTCACCACACGCACCCCGCCTTTAAGCAGACGCAAAACCGCATTCTCTTGTTTAGTCGCTTTCTCATACTTGAACGCTTCGACATGGAAAACACTGCTCTCTTGCAAGGTGATACGACTTCCATCACGGAAAGCCACTACGGCATGCGATTGCACACTGCTTTGCAACATATCGCCTTCATACACGGGTGAGCCTAAAGTCAGCTTACGTGACTTGTTGACTTTATCTTTAGCCGCCAATTCGCCTTGAATAAGCATTACGCGACCAACCGCTTTAGATTGAGGTAGCGCAGGTTTTGCTGGCTTGGCCTCGGCATCTTCAGCGCAATCTTTGGTAGCACATAGACGCGAGGTGAAATCCGTACCACGAATACCGATGGTAGCCGTCGCTGCGCGCAACTTATAAGCATCTTTGTTGCCACGTTTGCCGATCAATCCAGTGACCGTACGGAAACCACCCTTGAGCAAACGGAACACAGCAGAATCTGCCTGCGGCTCATTCTGCTTGAACTTGTAAGTCTCGATCTTAAGATTGGAATTCGGACGCATAGTCATCTTGGTACCATCGTTCATCACCACTTGTGCGTAGCTGTCTTTGGCAGTGACCAGCAAGTCGCCTTCGGAAACCTCTGCTTTTGGTGCCATCACTTTTACCGTGCCATCAGGGCGTTGCGCGACGAGCGCTCCACTCATATAACCGATCTTGCCGGCTACCTCAGCGTAGGCTGATGTAGCAACAACCAATAAAACCAGCGACCATAGTATCTTCTTCATCACACCACACCTCGTTCCTAGAATGACGCAGAGAGCGCAGCATGGATACGCCAGTCGCCCTTCAATTGTTGTGGGTCGTTACCGGGCTCCACAATGCGTGCTACATCCATGCGTAGCGCATAGTGATCGCTAAAATTTGAACGCAAACCAAATCCAGCACTGCCGATAATGCTACGACGGGAACCCTTGGGATACACTACACCGCCATCAGTGAAGACTAGCGCACGCAACATTACACCGGCTGTTTCAAATACTGGTAAATATGCTTCCACATTCATACGCACGCCAACCTCGCCTGACTCACTGCCTTCCGAGAATCCGCGTACACCATCCGCACCGCCCAGACGCATCTGCTCTGCTTGAATGAGTGTGTTACCGCTCAACTGGCCGTTCATCGCTGTACGAAATTGCCAATCACCACCGAAGGCAGTGAAATAGCTTGCGCCGAAGCGAATGGCTTTGTAGGTCGCAGTCGGTTTGGAAGAATTTACGAAAT
>JAVHQJ010000068.1:0-1539 GCA_036171075.1 Sideroxydans sp.
ATGCTGGCAGTCTCCTGCCTAATGACCGTTTACACAAAACTATTTACACCCTCGCAAAATACAAAAATATTGATGTTTAGATTACTTTTTTGGATCAGAGGAGTGTGACTTACACACTCACCGCACGCATCCTGTCCATCTTTTCGATAACAGCCTGATAGAGATCATGGTCAGAATCGGGGTTGTTTCGGTCCGGATGATGAGCACTACGGATCTTTCTCAGTTGAGTCATACAGTCTGGCAGATCATGTACCTTGGTCACCCGGTCTCCATTTTTAACCATCACACGCTGCAGTTCAGCCTCTGCGCTTTCACGTGTGTCATATAACTTCTTGCTGCCAAGTCGCCAACCATCCTGATTTTTGCGAGGGGATTGCTTTTCCTTACCATCAAACCAGCCCCATCTTCCTGTATCGGGATCCTGTTCAAAATGAATGGTGGTGATGGTGTAGGTATAAACAATCGGCTCGATTTTCTTGGCGAATAGATTGATGATCTTGGCGGCAGTCCCCACCGTCGCAAGGTAATACGCTCCCGCCTCATGCGGACAGAACGCGCTGCTGTGAGTTGGTTCTGGCTTGCGGTTGTTAGATGATGAATTCAATTCAGCCATGCGGCGGAGTGCTTTGCGTTGTGCGTTGGTCACAGGTATTGCTCCATTGGTATCTTTTTGCGACTGTGCAGCTTTTATGGTGAGCTGCGGATTTATAAAAAAAAGGCCATCCCGAAAGATGGCCCTTAATATTCTGGCTCCCCGACCTGGACTCGAACCAGGGACCTGCGGATTAACAGTCCGTCGCTCTACCGACTGAGCTATCAGGGAATTGATGCGGGCGCTATAGTAGCGACAGAAGGGATTTCGGTCAACTACTGATGTTGAATTTCAGCTATATTTATTGCCAAAACGTAAATAAATGTTTGGAAATTTTTGAGTAAGCGAAAAGAAAGTAATCTGAATTACAATCACGAGCATGGATAAAAAAACTGTCTTCGTAAAAACACAAGTGGGTGAGACCACAATGGCGAGCATGTCTGGCGATATGCGTCGTGTCATGTTGCTTATTGATGATAAGTCAACGTATGAAGAAGTTTCGAAACGTGCACCGCCTAGTTTGCGTGGTGATTTGCCTGAAATTATGCAGCGTTTATTGGATGGCGAGCTGATTCGGGATCGAAGTAAAGCGATTGTTGCGCCTAAAATTGTTGCGCCAAAAGTTCCCTCCGCAGCTTATATCCCTCCCAAAAATATAGATGAATTTGACTTTACTTCGCTTGTTACACCGCCTAGTGCTGCGGTAATGGCTCAAGAGGCTGCTAAAGAACAAGCTAGATTAGAGGCTGAATTAAAACTTAAGCATGAGGCGGAAACTGCTCGGCTTAAAGCAGAGCAAGAGTTTGTTCGCTTGAAATTAGAGCAGGAAGCTATCCGTATTAAGGCCGAAGCTGAGGCCAGAGTTAAACAAGAAGCTGAAGCGGCACGCATTAAGGCAGAGCAAGAAGCAGCACGCATTAAGGCAGAGCAAGAAGCAGCACGCATTA
>JAVHQJ010000068.1:1639-4564 GCA_036171075.1 Sideroxydans sp.
AAGCCGAGGCGGAAGCTAGAGCGAAACAAGAAGCTGAAGCAGCACGCATTAAGGCAGAGCAAGAAGCGGCACGCATTAAGGCCGAAGCAGAAGCCAGAGCGAAACAAGAAGAAGCTGTACGCATTAAGGCAGTGCAAGAAGCAGCACGCATTAAAGCCGAGGCGGAAGCTAGAGCGAAACAAGAAGCTGAAGCAGCACGCATTAAGGCCGAACAAGAAGCCGTTCAAATAAAAGCGGATGCAGAGGCGCGCGCAAAACAAGCGGCAGAAGTAGCTCGTATAAAAGCCGAACAAGAAGCGGAAAAAATTAAGGCTGAAGCGGAAGCGCTGCGTATTAAAGCGGCAAATGAAGTTGCAGCCATTAAAGCGGAGGCAGAAGCGCTGCGCCTGAAGGCTGAACAAGAAGCTGAAAAAATTAAAGTTGAGGCCGAAGCGGCACGTATTAATGCGGAGAAAGCGGCGGCGGTTGCAATTGAAAAAGCTGAAAGTGATGCTGCCGCTGCTCGTGCAGAAGTAGAGGCAAAGGCATTAGCTGAATTGCGCTTAAAACAAGAAGCGGAGAATGCGAAAGTTAAAGCAGCTCAAGAAGAAGCCAGAATAAAAGCCGCTCAAGTGGCGATTGAGTTGGAGAAAGCAGAAGCGGTTGAGCGTGCTAAATTAAAAGCCGCACAAGACGAGGCTGCGAAGGTGGCCGCACAATTGGCGGCGGATGAGAAAGTTAAACTTGAAATTAAAGCGGCTAAACAAGCCGCGTTGGCTGCGGCGGCATCAATTACGGCAGCACCTAGCTCCAGTGGATTTAAGATTGATTTAGCGCCTTTGCAGTCAGCACCAGAATTCGCCGTCCCGCAAAATAATCTTCAGTCAAGCAAAGATGAGGCTCAATTAATTGCGGCTCAAGATGAGGAAGCGAGACAAGCTGAAGCCAAGCAACTCGCGGAAAAAAAATCTAAACAAGAAGCGGATGCCGCCGCCGCGCGACAAAAAATTGAGGAAGAAGAAAGCCGCAAGAAAGCGGAAGAAGCAGCTAAAGCGGTTGAAGCCGCTTTAGCAACAGAGCAGGCAGACGCATGGGCAGAAGCTGAAAAGCGCGCCAAATTGCAAGCAGGTGTGGATGGCGCACAGGTGAAGCAACAAGCAGCTAGTGCACAGAAGCAATCAATTAAAAATGCTAGTCATAGAGCGCGACGCAAGCCCTTGCCGATTGGCAAAATTTTGCTAGCAATGGTGGCGCTATCTATTGCGGCTTTATTCATATTGCCGCTGGTGTATCCGCTACAAGAATACATCGCGCCTATTGAACAACGACTGTCTGCCCAACTAAAACAACCTGTAAAAGTATCAGGGATAAGTGCTGCTTTATTACCCTTGCCTAAAATGACGTTGCGAGGATTAAGCATTGGGGCGGCTGACGAAATAAAAGTGAGTGAAGTTGTCTTGAGTTTTGATGCACTTACTTTGTTATCCGACAATAAAGTGATTAACGATGCTACGTTGAGCAATGTGGTATTGGACGGAAAGCGCTTGGAGCAATGGGTGGAATGGTTGAAGCTGACTGCAATAGCTACTCGATATTCTTTACGTCACGTGACCTTGCTCAATGTAAATGTGAATGCAGAAGGAATTACTTTGCCCGTCTTAAAAGGCAGTGCGGACATTGTTCAAGGGGGATATACCCGCGTTGTTTTGCATAGTGAAGATGACAAAATGAGCGTGGAACTGGTGCCTAAAGAAAAGCTATGGCAACTTACTTTTGGTGTAAAAGAGCGCGCACTTCCTCTGTTGCCTGACGTGGTGTTTAGTGATTTCAACGCTAAAGGTATTGTGGGTGATAGCGAAATTAACTTCTCTGAAATTGACGCGCATATTTATGGTGGAATTTTGGCTGGCAGTGGCAAACTAAATTGGCGTAAGGGATGGCAAGTGCAGGGTCGTATGCAAGCCAAAACGATGGAATTGGAAAAAATGTTCCCACAGTTTGGCTTGGCAGGTGAGATTTTTGTGGACGGATCGTATGCCATGCAAAGCGTTAAGCTGGCACAGCTCGGCGAGTTGCCTCGTGTGGATGGTTCATTCGCAGCGAAGCGTGGCGTAATCAATGGTCTCGATGTGGTGGAAACTGCGCGTTTAACTAGTCACGAACATTTACCTGGTGGACGTACCCACTTTGATGAAATGACGGGATCGGTGCAGTTGGAAAATCATAATAAGCACTTCCGTCAAATTAAAATAACCTCTGGTATGCTGACAGCGAGCGGCGCATTTGACATCTCATCTAAAGACCAGTTATCGGGAAATTTGAATGCACAGATCAAAATGCGTGAAGGAAATAACGCGCTGATTTTGTCGGGTTCTATTACGCAGCCGAAGTTAATTGCGCAGTAAGTTTTGCAGCGTAAAAAAGCCGGATAGTTTTCTATTCGGCCGCGGGTTCAAATATGAAGTGCAACGCCTGACTTAAAGAATACCTGACTGGGTGTCTGGTATCCAGAGGGTGTAAGAATTTTTGTGTAAACGGTCATTTGGCAGGAAACTGCCGCCACTTTGAAAGGAGTCGCAATGACCGTAGCAAAAGCACTACCCGTAGATTTGATTGACAGCCTACTGTCTGGCTATAAGAAACCCGAAGATCTGATTGGCGAGAACGGCCTACTTAAGCAACTCACTAAAGCACTTATTGAACGAGCACTCGATGCCGAGTTAGAAGCCCACCTCGGCTATGCCAAGAACCACACCGTCATTAACCCTGCAGGCAATACTCGCAACGGCAAGAGCAGCAAGACGCTCAAGGGCGAGTTCGGCGAACTGCCCATCGAAATCCCCCGCGACCGCCACGGCAGCTTCGAGCCACAGCTCATCACCAAACATCAAGAGGGTGTAAATAGTTTTGTGTAAACGGTCATTAGGCAGGAGACTGCCAGCATAA
>JAVHQJ010000069.1:0-4513 GCA_036171075.1 Sideroxydans sp.
AAATCCTGATCAAATTGAATCAGGGAGAAAAGCTCGACCCCCTTCAGCTTTGCGAGGAATTTCACGTCGCATTGCGCACCATACAGCGCGACTTAAACGAACGCTTCGCCTATCTGCCGCTGCAACGCACCGGCAAGTTTTATCATCTCGATGCAGTCTATCTGGGCAAACTCAATACCCGCGACATTGAACGCTTTGCGGCCCTAGCCGGTATGCGCGGTTTGTTCACGTCTTTATCGGATGATTTTCTGCGCGATATTTTTGATACCCGAATCCAAACCGCGTTGTTGGTCAAAGGCCATAGCTACGAAGACCTGGCTGGCAAGGCTGATTTATTCCGCAGTATTGAACAGGCTATCGTGGCGCGTCACAAGCTGAGTTTTCATTACCCCAGCCAAAGCGAGTTGAAGCGCTATGCCGAGATCGAGCCATACAAGCTGATCAATAACAAAGGCATCTGGTATTTGGCTGCTAGGCACGGCGAGAAGCTCAAAACCTTCTCTTTCACCAAGCTGGATCGAGTGGAAATATTGCGCGATAGCTACTTCGAGCTTGATCCAGTCGTGGATAAGACCTTGCATGAAGAGGATGGCGTCTGGTTGGGTGAGGAAAAGAAAGAAGTCGTGTTGAAAATCAGCCATGAAGTGGCCGATTACTTCAAACGCCGCAAACTGATTGCCAACCAGATTATCGAAAAGGAATTGGAAGACGGCGGCCTGATTATTTCCGCCAAAGTGGGCCACCTGAATCAGGTTATCCCCATCGTCCGCTACTGGATCCCCCATATTCGCATCATCAGCCCTGAAGGGTTGCAGGCGGAGATGGAAGGGGAAATTGAAAAATACTTAAGCAAATAATTCGAGCTAAATTTAGGAATGACGTTATGGGAATAGCAGAATGGGTGTTTGAACAAATTGAAGACGTTGGTCGTGGCATTGAAAATGCAGTAAAGAAACAAGCCAGAAAAGTCGATGCCTTGCTTGGGTGTGACGATTACGAAAATGCCAGCGCCGCTAAGCGCACGGCAGGTATTCTGGGGTTTGATTCATATACAAATGACAATTCCAAGCGAGACGGTAAAACAATATCTCGCCCAAGAAAAGGTGATGTCGTTGGCGTCTCAAGGGGCGCATATGAGCACTATGGTATTTATGTGAACAGTCGAGAAGTCATTCATTACACATCGAAGTCCTCGGACGTTGGGGATAATCGGATAATGAAAACATCATTCATGAGATTTTTAAGGGATTCAGATAAATATTTTGTATTACAATTTCCTGACCAGCACGGAAAACCGTCTAAGACGCACCTGAAAACCTTTAGCTCTGTCATGGGGTCACAGTTGCCTGTAGGAACGTCAATCTGGAAGCTGTTGAAAGAAGAAAAATACAAACTTTATGATCCAGACAAAGTGGTAAGCAGGGCGCAATCGAAGTTGGGAGAGGATAAATACAACTTAGCCACAAATAATTGTGAGCACTTTGCGATTTGGTGCAAAACAGGCGTGAGCGAATCACATCAAGTTAACAATATCTTAGATGTGCTCACTCGTGCCTCAGTTGTTCGCTAGGGCTTGAACTCACCCCTTCAGAACATATTTTTTGGAAACAATATGAATTTAAATTTTTCCTCGACCACCACAACTCATAAAAACTCTAAGTCAGAGTGGGTTGTTTATAACTGGCTGAACAGTTCTTATGCGGTACTGTATGAATTAGACCATCCGTTATACAAACATCTTGAAACGACGGGTGATTGCAAGTTACCCATAAACACAGATAATTTCATTAATCATCCAGATGATCTTGAATATCTTCTTGAAAATCAGATTCTTGTCGAGAATACTTCTATGATAAGAGATCAGATTACGCGCCAATTTAATGAGCATAGAGTTAATGGTAGGTATCTCTCATTAATTTTACTGCCGGCTGGTGAAGCGTGCAATTTCAATTGCGTCTACTGTTATGAAGATCACTCACAAAAAACGCGAATGACGGATGTTCACGAGCATGCTATTGAAAATTTGGTAAAAAATACCAATGCGGATGTAGTGCAAATTGAATATTTTGGTGGGGAGCCGCTCCTGAATCTGAAATTTATTCTTGCCATGAATCAGCGAATGTTGATTTGGGCCGAAACAAAAAACAAGACGTTTATTTCATCAGCAACTACCAATGGCTATTTGCTAGACCCTTTAGCACTGGAAAAACTGTACGCAGCTAATGTGCGCCATTACCAAATTACCCTTGACGGCTTGGCACAGCACCATAACAAGTTGCGTCCGTTGGTGAATGGGAAGGGAACCTTTGATCGCATAGTCAGCAATTTGAAAAACATAGTCAGTCGTCAAAATTTAACTGAGCTAAGAGTGATGATTCGCGTCAATTACAATGAAAGTACGTCCTCGCCATCGGATATCAACGCATACCTCAATTTTTTAAGCGATATTATCGAGGGCGACACACGGTTTTCAATTATTTTTCGTGGTATTGGAGATTATTCGGCTTCCAATAATCGTGCGGGAGACAAGGACTGCCTCTGTTCTAAAGTCTCTTCTGATGCAATTCATAGTGCATACGAAAGTGGTGCGCTGGCTCGTGGCTTTGTACTGGGCGATAGTGATCTTAATCTGGGATTCGGCGCTTCGTCCTGTTATGCGGCTAAACCAAATAATTTTGTCATCTCACCCGATTGGTCAATCAAGAAATGCACAGTGGCGCTTACAAGTTCGGTTAACAACGTTGGGCAACTTGAAGAAACAGGTATAATTTCCTTCAACGCAAATTATGATAAATGGATTGAGCCTCGACTTTACAGCAAGGATGGATGTACCAAATGTCACTTTATTGCCCAATGCCATGGAAATTCATGTCCTCTACACAATATCGAGCAGAATCTTTCCGTATGCCCACCCCAAAAATTTATCCCAATAAGAATTGTGGATCAGTTTCTTTTACAGGCCGATAACCATGAGTAATGAATTGATATCCGCAAACAGTCATAATTTTAACTCTCTGCATATGGATGCTAATTGTTCGTTGTCCATTCGTGTCAATGAAATAATAGGTCAGCCGACAATTCGTGTGGAAGCCAGCAACCCCGACTTAATTAATATTGAACAGGAATATTCCGGTGAAAAATTAACTGTACGGGCTAAGGCGGAAAACAAGTCCAATAAAGGCGGCAACCCCAACTTTATGAATAATATCCGTGAAGCTATTTCAAAGGACAGTATTACGGGCTTGCTTGGCGCAGTGGTAACTGGATTCGGCCAAGGGATTCATGGCAACAATCTTGAAGTTACTGTGACGCTTAATATCCCTAAGGGCTTTTCATCATTAGAGATTGATGCGACAAATGCCAATGTGGAAATAAATCACTCGTCTATAACAACGATTGACGTGAGTTCATCTAATCTGGATTTTGAGTCTAAGAATGACATATGTATAAAACTTTTGCTAATCAAAGCCGACAACGCGGATATCGATTTTGTGGCAGGAGGAGGATTGACTTTGGCTAAAATTGAAAGCGCAAACTGCGACGTTATAATACGGCGACTATCTGATTACAAAGGAATAGTTAAAGTTAAAGGTAAAAATTCTGAGGTTTCAGGAAATGTGGATGGAGACTCATCTATAGGGAATATCGTATGCAAGGTTGATAATGGCGATATTTTAGTGATTTCTATTTGATATCAAGGAGGTGTGTGTGAAAAAAGGGATTCTTTTGCAATCTGATAGGTGGCGTTGGATAATAAATGCAAATGCATATATCTGCCCTGGTAATGTAATTAACTGTCGCTGTTGATAGGAGGCAATACATCGCCATGTATAGATTGTTGAAATATATTTGAGATATCACGTGGTTGAATGATACATTTTGTGTTTATTGGAGAATGATGTGAAGAAGGGTGCTGTATTAAAGGTAAATAAGTTACTTGCAGGAAATAGTGCAAATGCTACATTTTGTCCTGGAAATTTTGTTAATTGTCGCTGTTAATTAGAGAGAAAATCATGAGAACAGGAGTTGTTTTTTTGTCCGTACTATCCGTAGCTTCAAACAAAGCGCTCATTTGTGGAATTAACATTCCTTGCAGATAGAAAAATTGTAAATTCCAGTAGGCCGTGTTTGGCTTAATTATAAGAATTTAACTTTAGGAAAAAATGACCGAAATAATAATTAGCGTCGACATGATTTTCATTGGAAATGGGAATGATTCAGTTTCTTTGAAAAAAGTTGTTAACTCATTACAGCAAGATATTACAACGCTTTACGCAGATTTTTGTAGGGATAATGATTTTGATTTATCCAAAAAATCTGACATAGAAAGTGCGGCTATGCCATTTATCAAAAAGTATGAGCTACAGCACATATAAGAGAATCACGCTTGATAGGTAATGGTTATTCGATAAACTGTAATCTGGCAGTTGAAAAGTGCATATAAAAAGGTCTGTGATGTCCTAGCCGTTGGCGAAAGGTGTTGATAATTACGGGAGCGACATGCTCCCGTAAT
>JAVHQJ010000070.1:0-4471 GCA_036171075.1 Sideroxydans sp.
TGATATTGGCTTGGGTCAATGTCTTGAGTTCGTTCGCATCGAGCTGGCCGTTTTCGTTCGCGTCGATCCAGGTGTTGAGGCCGGTCAGTTCTGCTCCCGTGAGTTGCCCGTCGAGGTTGGTGTCGCGGCTAGTCAGCGCACTGACGGATAATCCCGAATTATTGGCATCGAGCAGGACTGGCGTCTTGTCGGCTATCGAAGGGGCAAGGTCCAGCGCTGGAGTAACGGTTTCGTAAAACGCGCCGATGGGAGCGAGGTTGAGGCCGAAGCCGTAGGGGTCGGCAGGGTTGTAGCCGGGGACGAAAGGGATGATTTGCTGGGTAGGGGCGAGTAACGTATTCGACATCCAGTCGTTCCACGCATTGTTGTCTGCGCTGCCGATTACTCCCTGCTGATACCAATCATGAACGGTATTGTCCATATTGAAAACAACCGAATTCAGCAGAGCCGGACTCAGCCCTGTATTTACTAGACCACCATCTGCAAATGCCGAGTTGGTCAACGCGCTGAACCCTGCGACATTGTTAACCGGCATCACCGCTCCCTCATTCCCGGACGGATTCATGCCGATGAGAGCCAGCCCTTTCCAGACAAAGTCCACGCAACTGTTTGTCGGGGCCCAGTAGGTGTTTTTGTCGAAGCCGTAGGCGGGAGGATTACCCGCATACAATTGCAAAGTATTTGCTTGGTCAGAAGTGATTCGATATGTGGCCGTGAAATACGGATCGCCAGCATATGCTGCTCCATCATCATGATAGACCGTACCCTGCACAGGAAGCAGAGTAGTCTTGTCGCCCAGCGGACCGAACCCCGCTTGTACTGTTGTGCCATCCGGGGCGATGATTTCGTACCAGACATGCCCCACCGATGACGTATCTGTTTGATGATAGGTTGTACCGGGTTGCTCGATATGAAGCTTGAGAAGGTAATCGTTCATGGTGTTCTCCTATGGTTTACGGTTGTCGCGTTGGAATTGGAACAGGGTTTCGATCCAGGCAATTTCAGGGCAGGGGTTGATGTTCTCTACACTGACACGGTAGATGCCCGCATCCAGCCGAGGGAAATAGATGTTGTTGGCCCGCCAAATGATGTCTTTTGACGGAAAATTATCGAATACATGTTTCCTATCCACTACGACCTCATCTATATGCACCTGAGTTCGGTCGTCGGCAGAGTCCAATTGAAAGCGCAGCTTTACTGGATAAGGTTGTTTGTGAGAGGTTTCGTCAAAAGTGGCCCACCCTCTGAAATACCGCATTAATTTATGTTTCTCATCCTGTGACCACTCCTGCTTCTCTACAAACACCAGATTGAAATAGTGATTCCCCGGCTTGGTGACGCGCACGATGGCATCGATCTTTTTTCCGCCTTGCGCCAACGGGAATGGAGTACTCCAAAGACTTTCATGAATGGGTTCTTGCATAGTTTTCTCTCCCGAATAAGCTGGTATCGCGCAACAAATAGAAATCACGAAAATGATCGTGCCTGACAAACTCGCCATTGAGGCCGACATTAGGGATGGCATCTTCATTAGGGACGCACAATGAATTTTTTTCATGCTGCCATCCTCCATACATCATCATTCGCCGCTTGACGCTTTCCGGTAAATTCCAGCAGCCAATCGTTGCCAGTGTCGCGCAAGGTGCGGTAGTTACTGGCGGGAACGGCTTGAATGAAATTCAAGCTCAAGGGTTGCACAGGCATGGCTTGTGCGGCGATGGCGGCAGGCACGCCGCTCGTCTCATTAGGGCGCAGGGGTTCTGCCGCGACACCTGTTCCGATCACGGCATTGCCCTGGGTGTAAAAACCGTAGTCGGCGGATTTAATTTGGCTGATGCCTGCGGTGGTAAGGCTGCGCAGTTCTCCTGTTTCGAGCTGACCGTTTTCGTTCGCGTCGATCCAGGTGTTGAGGCCGGTCAGTTCTGCTCCCGTGAGTTGCCCGTCGAGGTTGCTGTCGCGGCTAGTCAGCGCGGCAACGCTCATGCCTTGGTTGTTGGCGTCGAGCAGGACTGGCGTCTTGTCGGCAATCGAAGGGGCAAGGTCCAGTGCTGGAGTAACGGTTTCGTAAAATGCGCCAATCGGGGCGAGGTTGAGGCCGAAGCCGTAGGGGTCGGCAGGGTTGTAGCCGGGGACGAAAGGGATGATTTGCTGGGTGGGCGCAGTATTCAGCAGCCAAGAGGTGGAATTGGCGCTGTAGTCGTTATAAAAATTTGCACTGATGACACCCGCACCGAAGAGCTGATTCATCGCATTGTCGCTATTAATGAAAGAGGTAATAGAGGGGCTTACACTTGGTGTACTCGGATTTAAGTTAACCATCACGCTGACCCCGTTCAGCGCAACGTTGGCATTGGCGATATGAGGATTCATCGCCAGCAACTCGGCCACTGACATATTCCGGGCAAGGGCAATATCGGCGAGCGATTGGCTATTCGCGGTTAATTGTTGATAGGTGTTGCTTATGCCATTAGCCGATATGTTGTAAACCGTTTCAAGTCCACCTGTTCCTACCTCAATAAATGTGTGATTTGTCCGCACCCCGCCAGCGAATGTTTCGATCTGTGTTGCCCCGCTGATGCTGTCACTCTGTACAACGGTCTTGTCACCATTAGCACCGATGCTTGTCCAAATTTTATCGAAACCGTATACGGTATTTGGTGCAGGATTAGTTAGCGTTTTCTGAGTTATACCGTTGCCGTAGTCGGTTGTTGTATAAGCACCACTTTGTATCACGGTGTTCGACGTAGATTGCACAGCACCAGAGAAAATATAAACTAACTCACTATTCACATCAAAGTGTTTAAAAAAAGCGACCGGATCAATATTAGTCAGAATCCCCAATGCACCATATGAAGTAGACATCTTGTCGAGCCAAGTTTGAGCTTGAGCTTTCACGTTTGGATCGGCAGAAAATTGACTGAAAAACCACATCCCAGCCACTGTCCGATCACCTGTCCAAAACTGTGCGGATACGACCGGAGGAGTGCTTAGTATGGATTGCCAATACTGTTCGCGCCCCGTAGCTGTAAGCATCTGAAATGGAGTGTCTAATGTCCAAGCGTTGGCATTCAGACCATTTTTCTCAAACGCCGCAGTGTGAAAAGCCCATGTAGCATCAGCACCAAGATCAGCAGTGATAGTGCCAGAGAGATTAAGCGGATCCTTTATCTGAGTATCAAGTGCCTTCAAGTATCCTTGAGCCATATCGAACTTGATTTGTGCCAACGCCGCATCGGTCAAAGGGTTGCCACTCGCAGCCGCACTTTGCTTGAGATAAGCAATGGCTGCGGCTCCGCTTAAAGTGTCCGCATTGAGCACACCCTGCGCCAAGGTCGGATACTTGTATCCGCGATCTGAGAAATACTGGTAAAAACCGTTGATATTTCCTGCAGTTAGCAGGCTGTTGGCTTCGGTCAAGTTTTGCTGGGTGAGGGTTGTAGGCATGGTGGTATCTCCTGAAGTTGATAGGTTAAATTAGTGGATAACTGGGCTAGATACTGCTGCGGGTACTTGCTTAGTGGTATCAGCATTCTTTTCTTGCACAACAAATGAATTCACGATGACAGAAACTTTGGTTTGGATTTCTTGCCAGCGCGGAAGCTGGTCGATTCTGTAACGCACAGTAACCGTCGAAGCGATACGCGCTAACAAGAAGCGTTGTTCACAAAACCATATCTTTTTAGGATGGTGTTCTTCCGGCGGGGTGCATGAAACAACAGCTTGTTCCTTGCTTTCTTTAGGTGTTAAGTACAAGTGATCTTCATGCCATTTAAATTTTGGTTGAGGCTGATTCGGACGCTCAATTGGAATATTCACTTGCAAACCATAGAGTGAATCAGGTTGGGTTTTCAGATCATAGATCAGCCCTCCTGCCCCACGGGTATGCAATTGCTCAACAGTTGACGAATGCCATTTATCAACAAAAGTACGCGGGGTTATGTTTGCAGCGGAGTGGTGTTGAACCCCGATGTTCAGCCAGTCTGTCTTGTTTTCAAAATTACTCCCTTCTGCCACCCAATCCTTGTGATCCTGTGGATTTCGGCGCGGCTCGAAATTCGAGGCGCGCAATAAAATTGAAAATTCGGTAATCGGCGTATCCATCGTGGCTGGCATTTTGCGCCATGTCGTTTTATCGAAGGCATTCTCGCCTTCGTATTGCACTCCGAAGAATTGGTACTCCGCCGGAATGCGAACTTTCACCCCATTGAGCGAACCGACGGCATAACCTCGAGCGCCGGGCTGCGCCATGACGATAGAAGGCACCGTTGACTGCGGCTCTGCATGATTGCTATCGCAAGCGGACAAGCAGATCGAGATGAGCAACCATCCGCCTATGCGGACGATTATTTTAAAATTATTTTTCACCCAACTCTCCTCATCTCAAACAGCGCATCGTTCGCCGCTTCACAGTCGTTGCCCAGCCCGCCCCACATACTGTCGGCACGGATGCTGCCGCCGAACACGTCGTCTC
>JAVHQJ010000071.1:0-4442 GCA_036171075.1 Sideroxydans sp.
GGCAGTTGCACGCTGGGATAGAGACCCTTGTTCGCCAAATCCAGCTTCCTGCGCGGAATCGGCAGATAACTGACTGCCTTCCAGTTTTTTATATTTTTGATCAATCAGCCACGCCTTGTATTTCTCACTTGGCGACAATTCATGCTGTTGCTGCAAACCTTGATTCGCCTGCGCCTGAGATTGTGAAAGTGTTGTCGCCGCCGGTGTGCCGCTGGCGGCATTTCCAGCAGACGCATTCAACGCAGCAGCGCTCGTCTGGTTTTCAAATTTTTGGGGAGGTTTAGGGGCTTCATTTTTACCTACGTTGTCAGATTCGCTTGCCGTCGTTCCGCCTTGACCGCCGCTTGTTCCAGCCTGGTTATTGTTTTTACCGCTCAGAAAAATACCCCCAATTAGAGCAATCCCTAGGCCGGCAATCGCAGCAAAAATAATCTTTTTTGATTTCTTGCTGATCCGCGCACCGCCCTGCGCAGCTTCGGGATGAATTTCAAGAGGGGTTGATGAAGTGCCTGGCGAATCAACATCCGCGTTTATCATTTCTTCAACACTGATACTGTCGTGAGAATGTTCGGTCATTTTGCTTTCCTCACTTTTGCTTGTGCAAGATGTTCACGATCTTGGTGTTGTTGCCAGCACCCAGCACCAGATTCATTTTTTCAGGCACGCCATCAACAATGTAGTAATCGCCCTTCACCCTGAAATTAACAAGCTGTTGCTCGCCATTTACCAAGCTGAAAATAGCAGGCGCATCCTTTGTTTTCAATGCGTCTGGCATCTGGATATAGGTATGTCCGGCGCTTGCAAATACGCGGACTGGCTTGATATCGCTTGATCCGCCCATCGAAACGAAGCCAAAATCCATCGCAGTTATATCTTCGCCGGGCATGGTTGCAACGGTTTTGTCTGCTTCAGCCTGAGCGGCTTTGGAGTCAAGAATAGATTTATGATTTACTGTTTCAACCATTTTTTGAGGGTCATAGAAGCTGATCATTGGTACCCACTTGTTTGAATAAGAAACAAGTGTCATGTAATAAATCCGCCCCGCGTCTGTCATCACGGTTAAATTTGTTTTTATATCGCTCGTTGTCGGTTTGATAACCAGCGTGGGGAATTTACCAGCGCTTGCTGCCTGAACTTTCCAGCGCACAGAATCGCCCAGGGCCACGTTTGAAATCGTTTCGCCTTCTTGCAGTTTTACTACACACAGATGCAGAGGGGAGCAAGCAACAACGGGCTGAGATGCACCATATGGGTATTCAACCGACCCGTCGTCGCCTGTCAGCGTCTCAGCATTTTTTTCACCCGCAGCTTCCCAGTTGAATGAGGCTTCTTTGACGCGTTGTGGTGTGATTGTTGTAGGCGCATTGGCTTGCAACAGCTGTGAAGAGGTGTATTGCTGTACATGTTCTTTGTGTTGCAGTTGGGGCATACAGGCAAGGTGAACGGAGCTATCTTCTGTACTGCCAATTTTGAACACATACTCAGGCGGGCAACCGCTTATGTCATCCAGACAAACACTGACATTTTTATTCAAAACCCTGCTGAACACGTCTTGGCGGTTGCATGTAATTTCAGACGCATCGGCTGATGAAACAAAGGCTAACAAAATCGATGAAGCTAAAAATATATTTTTCATGATTAACTTACCATTTAATTTGAAAGAACTTGGGTCCAGCTGATTGATTTAATATAAATACCCAGCGGGTTGTTAATCATTACCTCTGGCTTTTCTGCCAGTTTGGCATCGATCCCAACGGTCACATTTGCTTTCCAGAGAGCAGAACCCATCGGCTGACTGGTGTTGAATTTGGATTCTTTCCAATTGACTTGGAAGCTATCTTTTGAAACCGGCAAAATTGAACTGATTTCAACAGATGTAGTCATGCCGTCTCCGCTGAACGGGGAATGCAGCTTAAAATAATCATTTAAATAAGCAGATGAATCACTACTCAACACTGAATACACACGATCCAACAGCACCTTCTGAGCTGCCTGGTCAGCCAGTTGAGTCCTGGCATTCCAGATAAAATTCGCAACAGTGGCTTCAACAATCCGCTGGCTCACCGCCGAGCCGCCAGATGGCTGCGCCATGGCAATAGGGTTGCCAATGGTGTCCATTGCAACCACGAATGGCTTGATCTTGCTTTGCGAGCCAATCCAAGCGACGCCTGAAACTGCAAGCGCTGCAACTCCAATGGCGCCAATTGCAACAACGCGCCAAGTTCTGGCGCGGGCAATCGAATCGCCGTACCGTTCGTCCCACTCTCTGCGTGCATCAAGGTAAGGATTTTTGGTTAGTTTGCTCATTTCACTGCTCCATAAAATTTGTCAGACAAAAGATATATGTCCAAGCGGAAATTTTGAGGAGCGTTTGCCCTGCCGGGCGGCGCTTGAAAAGGCAAAAACCACAGCAAGTGTCAAAAAAGTGGGAAGGGGGCGGGGCAGCCTCAGCGCACTTTCTGCTGATCAAGCGCTTGCAAACTGGTCTCTTATTTTTGCTTTCACCTGCGCCATTTTCTCTTTTCTGTTTGGATCCACAGGGGCGGCTGAGCTGTTCCAAATATCAACTTTTATTTGCGGTGCAACAACCTGCCCTTCTTTTTTTTCTGTTGCAACCAGCATTTTTTGGATTGAAGATAAATATGGCCGCTTCCCTTTTTTAATAAGTTCCATTGCGCAGGCACCAATTTTTTCATCCCCAAACTTGTCGATCAGGCTAACCAGCAAAATTTCATCTTGCGCGTTTTCAAGCACATAAATTTTATTTAAAGGAGCAGGAGCAGCTGCTTCTGCTTTTATAATCTCTGTATTAGTCTCTGTATTAGTTTGCTGTTTTTCCACAAACTTGTTTGCTGGATTTCCACAATCTAGTTTGCTGAATTCAACATCCTTGTTTGCTGAATTCAGCAAACTGTTGAGTTTATTGATATTAAGTTTGAAATACAGACGCGCGGGAACGCCTCTCAGCTCTTCTTCCAGTACCCCAACCCCCCTTAATTTTTTCCTGGCAGCCTCTTGTTCATACCTCCCCAAACCAGTTTCTTCTTCCCATTCCTTTCCTGTTTTATACATCCAGCCCTGCCTTTCCACTGGAATGCGTTTTTCCCAGTAAAGCAATTGAGACAGGAAAACCGCCCCAGCCACGCCCCCAGAAATTGGCACAAAGCACCTGTGAAAGGCAATGGGGCGATCCAAAAAATCAACCGGGTTCATTATTTGTGCCCTTTGCTTTTCCTATATTCCTTGATGCTCAAACCTGCATTTTTGGCAGCAGTTTTTTCAATGGCGCTGGGCGCGCCTCGTCTACCCTTTGTGTTATTTTCTTGTGCTTCATTGTTGATTGGTGCATTCCAAGGCTGAATAAGTGAGCGCGCGCGTACTTCATCTTGCCACCTCCAAACATCTTCCAGCATCCACAAAACTGAGTTACTGCCATCTTTAAAGAGTGGTGGTAATTTTTGGGGGGCTGTAGTTACCCAAGTTGCAATGGTGGATGGAGATTTGTGAATGATCTCAGATAATTCTTTGATTCCAATTACAATTCTTCCTGCTGATGCTGACAGTTGAAAAGGTGTGATGGTTGAATATTGGACGCGTGAAAACGATTCTGCATGCATGATGTGACCCCATAAATTTGGTGCAGCAGGGTCAATCGGGCGCAGTTTGGCGCGAGATATAGAGACCCCGCCGCTAATTCGATAAAAAACAGTGAATTAGGCGGCGAGGATTTGGATTGCAGGGCGGGTTGGAACTGGGGTGACGCGTGTAAGAAAGACGGATTTAGTAATTGGCAGGGTGGTTGAAATTAGTTTGGAAAGTAATAAAGACGGACGATTTAAAATTATATCCGCGATAAAATCCGGGAAAAGCGCAGATAAATAAGCGAAGCTGGCAAACAGCATGCTAACCCAAATCGAATCAAAGACTGAGCAGCCACAATGTATAAAATATGCAAACATAGTGAAGAGCACTAGGCAAGAAACCCACACTACTGTCTTCTTGTAATTTGGCCTATTTTCATTAAATCTTTTCACAGCCCTCTTTTTTTGACTCAGAGAACAATTCTTTACAAAAGAGACAAACCAATATAATAAACTGGAATACGCAATATCCTGAGTTATCTCACTCGCATTGAAAACGCTAGCATTCATTCCTGTGACACCAAAAAAGAGGTGTGCCAAAAGAAAATAGAACAGTAAGTTGGATACCTTTACAGTTGATTCCTGATGCAAAAAACCAACAGTAGCTGAGTTAAGCTGATGGAGTATGGTTTTTATATTGTCAGGATCATGTTTCATAAATCACTTGTTTTGCTTTTGTCAGATATTGTTATCATTTGCTATAAGTAGATCAACGCACAACTTATATAGTCGGTTGACATAAAAAATGCTCTATGCAGCGACGTGATTCATCGCGATGTCTTTTTTTTCTAACTTGTCATC
>JAVHQJ010000072.1:0-4441 GCA_036171075.1 Sideroxydans sp.
GCGAAAGTCGGCGCAGTGACCTATGGGTACAACGGAGCAGATTCGATTGTTCTAGACTGGTAAAGTGCTAAATGTCGCTTGAATCGTGAAAAATCTCACTTTCGGGTGCGATGCTCCCCGCTGAAACCATAGCAGTTAGCACTTTTACAAGAAGCTTATGATGTAATGGGTGATTTTATGAAATGCGACTTTCAATACAAAACGATTGCCATCTTAGTTGTTGGTACACTTACCATTTCTCCCTGTGCTGTTGCCGGACAGGAAATTGCTCAATCTGATTGCTCTTCAAGCAATGTTAAGATATTTGCAACCATTGCAGGTGGTTTGCTTGGTGCCTATATAGGGAATCAGATCGGAGATGGTAAAGCGGGTTCAACCGTTTTTGGTGGCTTATTGGGCGGATTGCTCGGAAATTACATCGGGTCAGAAATTGATCGCCGTCATTGTGAACTGGAAAAAATTGCCAAAGCCAATGGTATCGAAGTAAAAACAGACCAAGTAGAACTCAAAGACAATATCGCTTCCAGTTCATTCGATAGTCAATATCAATCCCCTGACACACAAGCCAATGCACCCATTAGCACAGGAAATGTGGATATTGTGCGACTGACTGGCGCGGGTCATTTTGCATCTGGTTCGGCTGCACTAACAGAAGAGTCAAAAACTTATTTTTCTCAAATGGCACAACAATACTCAGCGGAAAAGGCGAGTAACGAAGCAATCAATTCACTCGAAGAGGCTGCCAAGAAAAAAGGTGAAAATTTGATTGCCGCAGATAAAGAAAAAAACAGAGTTCAAATAAAATCAATTATCAATCAGAGACCTATCGTCCTAGTAGGTCATACCGATGACACAGGCAGTTCATTACTAAACCAGCAGCTTTCAGAGGAACGCGCCCGTGTGGTCGCTGACTTATTTAAATCAAAAGGCATACCTGCATCCAGAATTTATTTCCGTGGTGCAGGCGACATTGACCCTGTAGCAGATAACCGCACAGAAGAAGGTCGTTCCGCGAATAGACGGGTCGAAATTATCGAACTAGAGTCCAAAGAAAAGTTGGAAAACTTCATCGCACTCAAGAAAAGCAACCCTGATTACTTAAGAGCAAAAGATAACTCAACAAACATCCTGGCGGACACGAACGATTCGAGTCCTACTGACGGCAATACCACGCCCAACTCGAAGAAAACAAAGCAAGTTGCCCATGCCACATCGCACAAAATTTCCTCCCCCAATGTAGTAGAGGTCACGATACCAACCTCCGCTCAGATGGATGTCATTACGACGAAAAAATCAGAAGTCGACGTAAATAGCCATGATGCAATGGCATCAAAATCACCATCAGGTGTCGATTTTGGGGGTGAGCCAACTTCAGGCAAAATTGCGCCCGAAATATCCAAATCGATGGGCAATGCCATCAAATTTGAAAAAAGTCTCACAGCAAGCCTTAGTAGCTGGTTTGTTAAAGATGCACAGGCTGCGGATGAAAAAGTTTACAACCTCCCCTGTACGGCGGATGCGCCAAGATACGGTGGCAAATATCTTTCTCTCGCAACAGGTAAAGCGGTGGGTACAGCAAAAACAGCAGATTATTCCCCGGGTCTGTACCAGACTTCATGGGTTGGGGTAGTCAATGGAAATTATGTAGGAGTCACGCCCGTAGGTGTGCTACGTGCCAACTTTCAGTCAGCCTCACAGCCTAATTTGCTGGTTTATGCCAACACGGATTCGCCAGGCGCGAACGCAAAGCCCACGTTAAAAATACCCATGCAGGTCAATGTCTATCCTGGGGAAAAAGGACTGCTATATCGAATGTATTCGACAGGCAAAAATAACTTGATCTGCGCGGATGTGGTTCTGCCGCGTCATGCACCTTTCGTCGCACCTGCGGGCAAACTCTATTCCAAACATAACGGACAGGTTTTTGAAAGTGATTACGCACCCGCCATGTTGGCAACCAGTAAATAAATAACAAAATCTAAATATAAGGGGTGAATGATGACAGCAGCTTTAGGTACATATATCTGGTGGATCGTATCAGGAGTCTTTTTGGCGGGACTACTTTTTTGGAAGTTTACCTATAAGTTTTATTGGTTTGATTTTTGGTATGGTTTTCCACTTATCGGTGGAATGAGCAGATTAAAAGATGCGACGCCAGATTCACAAGACAAAACTTGGACGCGTGCTGAAAAAAAACTTTGCAATGACTTTGAGCAGTTTATTCTGGAAGGCGACAAAGATGCATTCGAAAATCGTGCGGAATATATACGTAAAGCTGGTGATCTAGGAGTAAAACCCATGCCTGTTTGGCTTTGGGTATTTCTTTGGTTACTCATCATCGCAGAAGGTTTTGGTTTTGCCTATTCTTTGGGAACTTGGATGGCAATGGAGGGCAGTGAAAATATCTTTATGATTTTGATGGTAGTCGTTGCATTGGTCATTGCAGTACCGTCTGCCCTGCTTTCGCACGAGTCAGGGGTTCGCTTCCATCGTCACATGGAACGTAAGCGTAATTATCAGGATTGGAAAGTAGGTCGAAGTAATAACGAAGATAAGTTTAAGACTGAAACAATTGCACTTCAGAAATCCCAAAGTGTAGATGACAACTTGTTTCCCTTTAATCAATATGCTAATCGTGCACATATAAAAATTTCATTGCTGCCATTATGGGGCGCACTAGCTTGGGCGATTGTCGTTGTTGTAGGTTCAACCACAATGCGCATTTCCCACATGGAAAAGGTGCTTGCTCAAGAGAACACAGGAGTGGTTGCGGCTCAAGCCGTCGCCGATAGCGGAAATCCCTTTGCTGCGCCTGCTGAATTGGCTCAACCTCAAGCTGCTGCGCAAGACAAAGCAGTGAATGATATTAAGACCTCAACGAAGATTGAAGGCAGTGCTGCATTTATTCTTCTCGCATTTTTGTATCTCGCCACTCAAGGTGTTGGTGCTTCTTTGGCTGCAAAACATGCATTTTTAGGTGCTCAAAGTGAAGCTGCTTACAACGGAAATTTTGGGTTTGAAACTTACGATGACTTTTTAAGATATTACGAACCCATGGTGCAAATAGCTCAAGCGCGCCTCCAAACTTTGCAGGAGCGGTTGGGAAATAGTCCTGAAAACAATCAAGGCATGCAGTTGCATCACACTTTTGATGAACATTTGGAAGCGCAAAGGAAAAGAAGAATCAATCAAAAAGTGCAAAATACAATCTCACTGCCAGCAGTAAATTATGCGCCACCACAACCCCCTGTCATAACTGAGTCCAAGAATGCTCCGCAGATTCAGACTCAGCCTAATGAACCGATCTCAATACAAGCTACAGTTTCGCCAGAAAATAGTTCTCAACCCAAATCAAAATTTTGCTCGACGTGCGGCAGTCCGATTACAAGCAACGCCAGATTTTGCAGTGGTTGCGGTTCTAGTTTTGCGTAAATTTTAGTAAATTGACATTAAATTCTAAATAATCTTTTGGAGTGCTTTGTTTTGAAAAAACATTTAATTTTTTTTTCTCTCATTTCAGCTTTCTCTGCGAATGTATATGCAGATGCAGGCAATCAAATCCCTAGTTGCTATGCTGCAAACAAGATGGAGATGCCAATTCCCGTAACACCCCATGAGGTTTTTATCCTGATGGATGAAACCACGGTACTGGACGAAAATATGCAGAATGCATTGTTTTCAATCTCGCAATCTTTAATTGTTCCCGGCGTGAAATTTTCTATTTTGAGTTTTTCTGCATTTGCTCAAGGACGATATTTAAGTACAAAAGTGAGTGGGACGCTCGAATTACCACTACCCAAGGAAGCTCGTTCTGCGGTAGGTGTCAAAGTACTGAAAAAATTTGATGCATGTATGTCAGGACAACAACATTACGCTTTGACGTTAGCAGCCAAGGCTGAAAAATCAATTCTTCAAGCCACATCATTCGATTTGCAGAAGTCGGATGTGATTGCAAGCCTCTCCGAAGTTTCGCACCTAGCCAAAAACTCAACCATCCAGAAAAAGACTATATTGATAGCTTCAGATATGCTGGAAAACTCAACCGTTTCATGTTTTTATACCAATAACAACATCAGACATATTGACCCCGTCAAAGAGTTGAATATCGTCACTAAAGACAATATGTTGGGTGATTTTTCTGGTGCAAGTATTTACGTTATGGGGGCTGGAATTGTTCCAGAAAAGAATAAAGTGGTTTATCGCGATCCCAAAACCATGGCTGCGCTGAAATCTTTTTGGCAGAACTATTTTCAAAAATCCAATGCCAAACTAGTTGAGTTCGGTCAACCTGCCTTGTTAAACTCAATACGATAAGAATCTCAATCAAAGATTCACATCTCAGGTTAATGCACTTAACCCTGAAATAAATTCATCGCGCATTCAATTTCGAAGAAGGGCTTCCGCTCCTGGATTTACAGCGCATCGTCGCATCCATGGCGCG
>JAVHQJ010000073.1:0-4426 GCA_036171075.1 Sideroxydans sp.
GCATTGGCATCGGGGCTGATGTTCAGCGTTTTTTGCATATCCTGCAAGGAAGACGCTTGCCAGAACTGTTGCAAAAACTCATCGGCGCGCTTTTTGGCGCTGTAATTGGCAATTGCCTTGGTCACGATCAAATACCAGCTCGCCACCGACAACAGCAACAGAATGAACAAAACACCACGACCTACTGCATCACACTGTGAAATAAAGTGTGCAAATCCCAGATTACTTTCCATCTCTATCGTCCTTCAAAAATAAAATCAAACGGTTGTAGTGCGACTGACGGTACGGCCACGCCGCCACGCATCGCCGGTTTGCAAAGCCAGGTTTTGACGGCCTTGACCGCCGCCGCATCCAGGCGCGAAAAGCCTGAAGAGTTTTTCACCACCGCACTGGATACCCTGCCATTCACCCCCAACTCCACGCGCAACACTACGCGCCCCTGCTCATTCATATGCATCGACTGGGCCGGATAATCCGGGGGCGAACGATCAGGACAACTCACCGACAACTCACCGGACAAGGCTACCGGTTGAGGCGGCAAAGGCGGCGCTTCGACCACCGGAGGAGGCTGCGGCACATAAACCACTGGGTCATCGGGCAACACCACGGGAGCATCGACCGCCAGATGTATGTGCTCGGGCGGCGGCGGGTCAGGCGGACGGGGCTTGGGCGGTTCTGGCTTCGGCTTCGGCGGTTTCAGTTGTTCCGGGGGCGGTGGATTGATGAGGTTGACCATCAGCGTGATCGCCTCATCCGGTGTCGGGATGATACGGTAGCTCCACATCCCGTACAGAGCCGCACCGTGCAGCGCCAGCACAAACACCAAGCCGAATACCTGCTCAGGCTTGAGTCTTCGTATCAGCTTCATATGGCGCGCAATCCCAGATAATTTGCCACCGCCGGAATGCGGCGCAGCACCCAGCGCTCTACCGCCAGAACCAACAATAAGGAAATCCCCAGCATCGGCAACAACATTCCAAGCACAACAATAATCGCCATCACGCCCCACGCCATTTTGGGCGAATCTGGCATGACTTTCGGCGCACCTATCTTGCCGGGCGAGCGACGCTCCCACCACAGCACGATGCCGCTGACGGACACAAGTAACAATCCCAGCGCGGTGAACACACCCAACGCCTGATTGAACCAGCCGAACAATTGTCCTTCATGAGCCGCCACGCCGATACCGATGATGCGGTCCAGCAACAAACGATCAGAAAAATTCTTGCGCGATTTGATCTCACCCGTATTTCCGTCCAGCACCAGATTCACCCGCAGCGGGCGATTTTGCGCGTCCGAACGCGCAGTCCAGTCTGGTGCGCGTCGTGAAGGCGGCGCAATCAGCACCGGTGCAGCAAGATTTAGTGGCTGCACCGTCGTCACCAGACGATCCAGCGCAGCGTAGTCGGCCCCGTGCATCATCATGCCGCCGTGACCGCCATGCATGGAATGCTCGCCTACGGGCATGTTCATGGCGCGGCGTTCAGTCAATTCGGACGATCGTCCGGTCGTCCAATCCTGCTTGACCTCAACCTGTTCGCCGAAATGACGCACCTCCTTGAGCAGCCCGCCCCAGGATTTCGCCCAAGGCAGCCCGGACAACAGCAATAACAAAGTAAAGAATGCCACCCAGAAGCCCGTCACCGCATGCAAATCGCGCCACATCAGATGTTTGCCACGCCCCAGTCTGGGATAGACTATCCCGGCCAAACCGTTTGCGCCGCGCGGCCACCACAGATATAGCCCTGTTATCATCATCACAATCGCCCAGGATGCCGCCAGCTCCACAATCATCGAGCCCCGGTCACCCATCAGCAATTCGCCGTGCAAATGGAACAGGATGCGCATCAAGCGGCCATCCTCCTTCTCAATCTTGAGTACCTGCAAGGTTTCCGGATGAACGAACACCCGTATCAACTGCGCGTCGTTCCCCACCAGCACGCGCACCGCGCTTTGCGGCGAAGCGGGCAACTGATAGGCATTCAACACCCCGCCCGGCACAGAGGCCAATGCCGCCGCCACCTGCTCGGACGGCGTGGCGCGCACACCCGCAATGTGCAAATGATCCAGCGAGCTTTCCATCACTGCCTCAACCTGCGGCTTGAACAGATACAGCGCGCCCGTGATCGAAAGCCAGATAATGAACGGGATGCAGAACAATCCCGCGTAAAAATGCCAACGCCAGAGGGTGTTGAACCCCGGCCAGCCGCGCTGCGCTGTCTTGTTACAAGTATCTGTATTCATTTAATAATTACCATTACATATCCAGCTTCAGACTGGCAAAGATCGTCCGCATCGGGTAGGGATTCGGATTCACGAAATACTGGCAATTGGTCAGATTGTTGATCCCTAAGGATGCCGACCACAGCTTGGCAAATTTATACAGTGCCTTCACGTCGATCACGCTGTATTTGCTGACGGTCGTGCCATAAACGTTGGGGTTGGGATTCACGTAACCCGTCCTGGTGTAGAGCGAGACATGCTGTGGGCTGCTGTAACGATAATTGGCACTGAGAGAAAACGCATCATTGAAATGATAGGTTCCCGACAACGTGGTGCGAAAGCGAGGAATACGCGGCTGATCGGTGCCGACCAGCAGGAGATTGCCCGGATTCGCGGTAATGATCGAATTCACCCAGGTCGCACTACCGGAAAAATCAAATCCCTGCACCCAGGCATTTTTGGTCTCCAGCGAGGTTTCAAAACCAACTGTGCGCACGGTATCTACATTCGTGGTGCCGCTGACGATATAGCCCGGCAAGCTGGTGGTATCGGTCGTGGCGATAATTGCATTTCTTTTGCTTTCGCCAAACAGGGAATTACGCCACAAGCCTTTTTCCAGCTGACGCGCGACGGTAAATTCCACCGAGTTCACGGTCTCGGGTTTGAGATTGGGATTGTTGGTCGGTTTGTTGTAAGGCGCAGGCAAGGCGGCAATTTGCGCTGCGGTCAACGCGCCTCCTGCCGATGACTGCGGCGTGACGTTGGCAAACAGTTCCTGCACGGTCGGGAAGCGCGTACCCACCCCGAACGAACCGCGCAAATCCCAATCCTCGTTGGCCTGATAGGATATGGACACTTTGGGCGAAAACGCATTCACCGAACGATTCTGGTAGACCACAGTAGTCGCTCCAGCCAGATTGCTGCCATTGGTCGCCTGCCAGTTTTCCAGACGACCGCCGCCGACCAGCTTCCAGTCCGAAGCCATCTGCCAAGCATCCTGCAAATACAGTGCCTGGGTTCGAGTATCGCCCAATCCGCTTGCCGTCATCAGGTTGGGCTTGCTGGCTGCAAAATTCGTCCCAGCAACCAGGCTATAGGTCGAGGAGCGCAGTTGATAGTGATCGGTATGAAAGCCATAGCTCAACTGATGCACGCTTTTCAGATCGCCACCAGGTCGAAAATCGCCGCGCAAATCCAGATTTTGCCAGCCCGTGCCGTCCGCGATGGCGATCGTACCCGCCTTCGCGGCTGCACTGGGAATCAGGCCGGTATTGCCCGTGGAGGTACGCGTATTTTCCTTGCTCTGCGTGAACACGCTGGCATCCAGTTCCCAGTCATGCCGCCCGCCGGTATCTGTTTTAAGTTTGAAGCCGTTCATAACGTACTGGCTGGTTTGAATGGATGCAGCGGGTGCTGCCACCAGATATTTCACCCCGTTGATGATCACGTTACCCTGATAAACCGTTTGTCCCGCCGCGTTGCGCAGATAGCTGTCCACAGACTTATTGGCGACGTTTTCCCAGACACCCAGCGTATAGGTGGCGCGCACGGTCGGACTGAAATCGTAAGCCACCTTGAATTTGGCGTTGTCCTGCGTGGAATGATCTATGCCGATGGCCGAAGTCACGATGCTGGGTACATTCGCCGCATTGACATAAGTGACCGCCCCGGTAACGGGTCCCAGCGCACCCGTACCGCTCGCCGGTGTGACGGGCCGTGTGCCGAAAGTCATCGGCTGTCCGGTATTTTCAACGTGATCCAGCGCCATCAACAACGTAAAATCCCCCGCCCGGTCGCCGATGGAAGCCGTTTCATGATTTCCATAAAAATTGCTGTTAGTGCCAAACAGCTTGTAACGCTGCTGCATCAAATCAACACCGGCGTGGAATTCAAACTTGTCGGGCATTCTGGTGGTGATATTGACGATACCACCCGCCGAATTACCCGGATACAAGGCCGAGAATGGGCCGTAAATCACATCCACCCGATCAATCTCGGCGGGCGACACCATCCCCCAGCGCGGTGCGCTACTCCAACTGTTGTTGAGCAGATTGGACAGCAACATGCCGTCCGCATACACCACGGTTTGCGCGCTGGCGATGGAACTGTTCAGACGCATCACCAGCACGCCGTTGACATCGCCGATATAGCGTTCACGGACATGAACGCTGGGGAGATATTGGATCGCGCCCGCAGAAGTCAC
>JAVHQJ010000074.1:0-4421 GCA_036171075.1 Sideroxydans sp.
AAGGAGATCGCTGATGAGCCAGCCTGATGCAGTTCAACAGGTACCAATCCAGAATCAAAGTGCGCCGCCTGTCGCATACAAGGAGCAGCCGATCTCGCGCTTGGCGCGCATCATCGAGCAAGCCTCGCGCTTTGCGGGCGATGCGCACGGGCTGGACAGCGGCGAGCGAGCTGCGCTGGCCCGGCTAGACCCGGACGGCGAATTGCGCCCCCATCAAATTGCCGCACTCTCACGCGCATTGATCTATGCCGATCTGGAGCCGGATGCATGGAAGCCGGAAACATGGCAGCGCTGGGCACTAATTGCGCATGGCATGGCACTAGCAGGACACGATGCCAGCCAAAGTTTGGGGCGGCAACTCAGCAAGGCAGACGTATCCGAATCACGCGTGACCAAGATGCTAACTGCGCGTGGCGATGCCTTCAGCCAACTGCTGCCGCGCCTGTTGCGATTGCTTGCCAGCAAAGGCGTTGCACCGAACTGGCATGAGCTGGGCGGCTTGATTCTCAACCAGGAGCGAGATGAAGAAAAAGCCGAAGACATCCGCCTCAAAATCGCCGGACGCTTTTTTTCTGCCGAAGCCAACAAACCCAAACACTAACCTCACATTTCTAAGATAGGAGATAGACCATGTCATTGCCACGCTTTATTCAAATTCACACCCTGCACACTTACCCCGCCGCATTGCTGAACCGCGACGATGCGGGATTGGCAAAACGGCTCCCCTTGGGCAACGCAGTGCGAACCCGCATTTCTTCGCAGTGCCTGAAACGGCATTGGCGTGATGTGGAAGATCATTTTTCTCTATCAAAATTGGGCTTTCAGCTTGAAGAGCGCTCGACATATTTTCTCAACAGCATTCGTGATCGCTTGGTGGCCGCAGACATTTCTAATGAATTGGCTCAGGCCGCAGTCGAGGGGCTTTGTGAAGGTTTAGGCTTAAATCAAGACAAGAAGAAAAAAGACAAATTCAAAACCAGTGAAGTGCTACTGCTTGGTGTCAGTGAGGTAAATTTCCTCACCGATTTCTGTCTTGAGCTTGCAAAAACACATAGCGACAAGAAAGCATTAGCCGAGGCCATCAAAGAAACAATTTCCAATAAACCACCTAAGGGTGAGAAGTCATTTAAAGACAACCTAAAAGTGATGATGGAGCAATGTGGGCTAGTTTCAGCATTGTTTGGTCGAATGGTTACTTCTGATGCGCTGGCTGACAGAGATGCATCTATCTATGTTTCGCATTCATTTACAGTTCATAAAGCTCAAGTCGAGAACGATTACTTCACGGTGGTTGATGATCTGATGCAGGAAGCGGGTGACTTGGGTTCAGCAGGTATCTTCGACACCGAACTCGCTTCCGGCCTCTACTATGGTTACGTGGTGGTGGATGTGCCGCAGTTACTCGAAAACCTGGAAGGTATCGCCGCCAAGGATTGTTTTTCTGAAGGCACACCGGTGGAACGCCGCGAATTGGCGGGGCGTGTGGTGCAGCATCTGTTGCATCTGATCGCCACCGTCAGCCCCGGTGCAAAACGCGGCTCGACCGCGCCTTTCGACTGGGCGAAATTCATGCTGGTGGAAGCGGGCGACTGGCAACCGCGCAGCTTGGCGGGTGCATTCCACGATGCCTTGCCGCTGGAAGATAAAACCAGCGCGGACACCATCCGCCAACGCGCCGTGGCGCGCATGACGCAAGAAATCTCGGCGATGGACGAGGCTTACGGCGCACCGTTGGCGCGGCGTTTTCTGGCACTGGATGCGGTTGACGTGCCGGGCGCAGAACGCGCCAACCTCGCCAAGTTAGGCGAATGGGCAAGCGAGATCGTGCGGCAGGGAGCCTGTTGAGATGCCGCGCCATCTATTGCTGCGGCTGCACGCGCCGCTGATCGCCTTCGGCGGCGAAACCATCGACAACTTTGGCGTGATCCGCGACTTCCCGGCGCTTTCCATGATTACCGGATTGCTCGCCAACGCGCTCGGCTGGCGACGTGAGGACTGCGAATTGCATGATCGCTTGCAGAGCCGCTTGCTGCTCGGCGCAAGGCTGAATACTCCGATACAGCGCCTCCGCGAATATCAAACGGCCCAGTTGTTTGAGAAGGACCAAGGATGGACGACTCATGGTGACCCGGAAGGTCGCGCACCAAGCCCGAGTTATTCCATGCAGGCTGACGGTCGAAAGTCGCTGACTTGGCAGCGCTATCGCGACTATCACGCCGATCTCGACGTACTGGTCGCCTTGCGCCTGGAACCTGCGGAGCAATCTCCCACCCTGGACGATCTGGCAACTGCGCTGGATCACCCAGCCCGCCCGTTATTCATCGGACGCAAACCCTGCTTGCCCAGCAAGCGGATATTTGCTGGGTGGACAGAAGCGGACAACGTACTGCAAGTGCTGCAACTCGCCCTCCTTCCCGCAACCGGAAGCGCACAATCCCTGCGTATGCAATGGCCGGACGGCGAAGGCAATCTTGCCGGTGATCGCTTGTTCGACTTGTGCGACGAACGCAACTGGACGAGCGGTGTGCATGGCGGCTGGCGACCTGTGCGCGAAGGCAGCTATACACCTCAAGGAGCGCAAACATGACATTTAATTTGATGCGTTTGCAACCCGATGACAAGGCGCTGGCGGCTTGGGCGGTTCGTTACAAAGTGCTATCCCCTGACGGCGATTACGGTTATGCCTTGCATGGTTTGCTCAGTGCCGCATTTGGCGAACAGGCACCCCAGCCGTTTCGTTACATGGGCAACAAACAAGGCTTGCTCGCCTATACCACGGAGAATCTCGAGACTTTGCGCCTACATGCCAGCATGGCAGCGCCCGATGTGGCGCGCGCATTGGGGCTGGATGCCTTGGATGCACGCCCATTTCCGGGCACATGGAAAGAAGGGCAAGCACTGGGTTTTGAAGTGCGGGTGCGCCCGGTCATACGTGCAAAAGATGGGCGTGAACGCGATGCATTTTTGCATGCTGTCGAATCGAATCCGGCAGCGGAAAGCGATGGCATCGCACAACGTGCCATGGTTTACCGCGACTGGCTTGCCAAACAGTTTGCCGTAGATGAAGCGGCGCAAATTACCCAAGCGCAAATGGAAGAATTTCGTTTGACTCGCGTGTTGCGCAAAATGGGGACGGACGGAAACGGTAAGCGAAAAACGCTGCCGGTCACTGGCCCGGATGCCGTATTCAAAGGGCAATTGCAGGTGGGTAAGCCGGATGCATTCGCGCGCTTGCTGAAACGCGGCATCGGGCGGCATCGCGCATTCGGCTTCGGCATGTTACTGCTCAGGCCCGCATCACCATGCTGAAAGGCCGTCTCGGACTGGAAACGGCTCGCATTCCCCATGCTGATCGCCACGGTCTGATCTGGCTCGAGCGTGGCGAACTGTGTGTGATAGACGGTTGCTTGAATTTCATGGCGGGCAAGGATTCGCTCACGCCGCATGTTCTGCAAGTGCCGCATCAAGCGGTATCCATGATACTGCTTGGCCCCGGCAGCAGTGTTACACACGACGCGCTGCGCCTGCTGGCGCGTCATGGCACCTTGATGGCGGCGGTCGGAGTAGACGGGGTGCGCACCTATACTGCGCCGCCGCTCATGCCAGACCGCTCCGATGTCGCCCGGAGACAAGCCGAGTTATGGGGAAGTCAGCGCCGTCGCGTCGGCGTGGCTCGTCACATGTATGCCTTGCGCTTGGGTGAAATTCTTCCGCACAAAGATTTGGACACTTTGCGGGGAATTGAAGGGGCGCGGGTTAAAACAATCTACCGCTTGATGGCGGACAAATATGGCATTGAATGGAATGGCCGACACTATGACAGAAACAACCCGGACGCGACGGATACCCCAAACCAGGCAATCAACCATGCCGCCACCGCAGTACAAGGAGCCGCAGTAATTGCAGTGCAATCACTCGCCGCTATTCCCCAACTTGGCTTTATCCACGAGGACTCCGGGCAAGCGTTCGTACTGGATATTGCAGACCTCTATCGCGACACCATTACCCTGCAAATTGCGTTCAGCGTTGCCAAAGCTGTTGCCGCAGGTGATGACACGAGTATTGATCGGTTAGTCAGACGAGAAGCCTCAGTCGTATTTCGGAAGGAAAGCGTCATTCCATCCATGATCGACAAAATTAAACTGGTGTTACGCACGGAGGAAAGCGATGTCGCTGGTAGTGATAGTGACACGTGATGTAGCGGATCGCTACCGTGGATTTCTTTCATCCACCATGCTGGAGATCGCACCGACGGTATACATCTCACCGCGCATGAACGCGGGAGTGCGTTTGCGAATATGGAATGTCCTTTCGAAATGGTATGAATCTGAACCCAACGGAAGCATCGTCATGGTATGGCGTGACATGAATGAAACGGGAAGTGTCGGCATCGCAAATTTGGGATCGCCCCCGCGCGAACT
>JAVHQJ010000075.1:0-4408 GCA_036171075.1 Sideroxydans sp.
ATTCAAGCAAGCTGCCTCTTTTGAAGAAGGGCTCGAATGACTTGAGCATGTAGGGGTGAAGTACATCGAAATCGAACGTGTAAGCGTATTTCTCCTTTTCTGAATTGGCGAAATCGTCCAGCTCGACGTTATAGTTTCTGCCTGTAGCCATGCTATTTTTCCTGTTCCTGATGTCCTAGGAGTCTGTCGGACTTAAAGGAAATCGGCTGCAAAAGCGGCGGAATCCGTCCTCGTTTGGACAATTTTTCGCTTCGATTCTTCAAGTCCGACAGACTCCTAGCCGCTTCAAAACCGCAACCGTACCGACTCATGCACTTTCGAGCACGGCCAGACCAAAGCCGTGGCGGCCAAACTCATTGCCGTTATAAAGCATGTAAACCCGCCCATCCAGATGGAAGACGTGCGGATAGCACTGCATCTGCGAATCCCATCCGTCCTCGGCGACATCTATTCCGGCTTGGCTGTCATCTCGCTCCCAGTTGACGAGGTCTTGAGAACAAGCGTAGCCAAGACGGTATGCGTTATTGCTTTGTTGCCGGAAGCCATGCGCCTGCCTGTAGCAGAAATACATGTGGTAGCTGCCGTTGAGGTAAAAAACCGTCGGTAATGCCTGACACTCATCGGCATTCAGCCGGTCGGCAATGATCTGCCGCCCCTCCCTTTTCCAGTCGATCCCATCGGTAGAGGTCGCATGGGCGATCTTGTACACACGATCCGGCGGATCGTTTTCCGAGAATTTCTTCCAGTTGGTACCGTATATGTACCACATGCGATACAGGCCATCGTACCTCGCGACGAAGGCATCACCCACCAGAAATGGTTCATGCAGCGAGGCCGATAGTACCGGCCCGGAGCCGTATTTCTCGAAGGTCCGACCTTCATCGTGACTAATCGCCAGGCCAATAGACGCGTCGGCGGATACAGACACCTTCCTGTTCCAGCCGGTTGTATAGGCGCGGATACTGTCTTCAACACGGATGACGTTGACCGGAAAGATGCCGTGTTCATCAAAGCAGCCCAACTTGCCCAGTTCGATAACAGTGTGATCCGAGATACCGAGGATGTGCTGCAACGGCCTGTCGAAATCGACATAAGCAACGTGACTTAGATATTTGCCAACGGGGTCTCTTTCCCGTGTCGAGAAATACACCCGCACACGATCATCCATGACCAGCGTTTGTGGCGACTGGGCGTAGCCAAAACAATTGTTCGGCAGGGTGTGATCCGTTGGATCGAATATCTGCCCCAGCTTTCTCCACTTCATATCGAGCGCCAATCCTGAGGGCCGATCAGGCGGGCCAGCCCAATACCCGAGCGCCCCATTCCGTTACCCTGGTAAAGCATGTAGGTTTCACCGTCCAGCATGAATACATGCGGATAATTGACCATCTCAGAATCCCAGCCGCTCTCGGAAACCATCATACCGGCCATTTCGTCGCGCCTGACCCAGTTGAACATATCATCGGAAGATGCATAGCCGATACGGTATCCGCCTTCGCTGGTTTTATAGTTATGGCTATTCCGGTACGAGAAGAACATGTGGTAGCGATTATCGCGGAACATGACGTCGGCACAGGCCTGACACTCATGCTCGCCCAAACGGCTTTCCAGCATATCCTTACCGTGCTTTACCCAGTTGATGCCGTCGTCGGATGAGGCCAAGCGAATCTTGTAAACCGGTTCGGGTTTGCTCCCGGATTGCAACCACTCCTTCCCGGCCACATACCATAGGTACCATTTATCACCCAACTTCCTGATACGCGGGCTCCCCATCATAAAGGGTTCATCCACTGTGTATGAAATCACTGGGCCATCACCAAGCCGGCTGAACGAGTTACCGCCATCACGACTTATCGCGATGCCGATGGCGCCATTGATGGGGACCGACTCGCAGCGAGTCCAGCCAGCGTAGTACACCCGCACTTCATCGCCGGCACGAATCACCGAGATTGGATTCGTGCCGAATTCATCAAACGTCCCCAGCTTACCCAGACTCAGAATGGGCGCTTGGCAAATATCGAGGATATGAAGCAGATTATCCCTGTCCAGATCAATGTAAGACAAATAACTGAGATACTGACCTTCCTGAGTGGGGGCCGGCCTAGAGCAGAAATACACCCTGACGTGTTTTTCAAATATCAAGACTGAAGGCGATTGTGCAAACTCCTTCATCCAACTTTTATCTTGCAAATCCTTAGGATCGAATATTTTCCCAAGCTTTTCCCACTTGAACATCAATACATTCCCTAGCGAAGTAAGCATTCAATGCCATCGACATCAAAAACTGGGATGCCTAATTTCTCTTTAACCGCGCGGCGGTCGAACCAATAATTATCAATAAATATCGCCCCATCTGGATCAATGAACATCCACTTTTCCTGATAATCTTGAATCTGGACGATATGCTCAAATAGATATTCTGAAATACCACAGCTACGCAACGTCTCATGAACGTCGTGCCGATGTTTGGTAAGCAGCACGACAGGTATTCCTTGGTTCCGACATTGATACAAAAAAGCGATTACATATTCATGCACCTGCTGACCGACGATCAAGGTTTCATCGAAGTCGATGTAGACTCGTCGAAATTTCAAGGCCGCTTTGAACCGGTTATGAAGACAGCGGTCGAGCTGAACGGAATAGTTGTTCTGCAAAATCTCCACCGGCGTCCCCTGCGCGTTGAACAAACTCAACAAGGCGAAATTCACGCCAGTGTGCCGATATAACCCCATAGTGCTCGATTGGCGTGGCGCGAATTCCAAGAGTTTGAACTTTCCGTTGCGGTCTTTCTTGATTTGAAAGAACCAAGCGCCATTTAGAGACACCATTTCATTTATGCTACGAGCGATACGTGATATTTCCTCCGTAACCGCCACTGTGGTGGAACGGAACGAAATACCCATTTGAACCCTCTCACGGGTTCTGGGGCCAATGAACAGTAGCTTGCCATTGAAATTCGTGAAGCAATCGACACTAAGTTCCTCGCCCGGAAGTAACTCTGTAACCAATAAATCCGGGGCCTTCCCCAAATAGAACCTCAAGTCCTCCTCATTCTCGGCTATGCAGGCCCCTTTCCCGCCTTGTCCGTCATTGGGCTTCAAGAATACGGGAAACGGCAGGTCGTGATAGGGCACGGCAAATACCTCCGGGCAAAAGTCGAAGGATCGAAACAGATCGTAGGTTTTATTTTTGAATCGAGCGATACGATTTGATTCCGCACACGACGTTAATACCTGTGCATCTATTTCAGATTGATGCCCCGCAAGAAAATTGGCAATGGTATCGTGCGTCGGGTAGACGAATTCAATTTGAAGCATATGCAGCAAACGGTTAAAGCGTTCAATGAAATCTGACCGATCCACATAAAATGCGTCCTCTATATAATGATCTTCCTCATAGACAAAGGAGGCGTGATCGCTCTTACCTGACGCACCGAACACCTCAACATGGTGGCTGTATTTCAGAGATCGATATATCTCCAGCCCTATTTCAGAACCGGCTGGAAAGATCAGAACGCGGTGTTTTATGTTCATCATACGCAATTGTTCGATACTGCCAATTCAGCCAAAAGACCACAGGATAATTCTGGATAATCGATCGCCACCAGGCAAAGCGCCTGAATGATTTTGTCATCCAGGTTCATAGAGGTCATCTGGTTCGTGGTCAATGGCTTGAGATAGATTCCTTCCAAACGTTGGATGGTATAGCCTGCTTCCTGCACATCTTTGCGCAAAGACTCAACGGTGTAATAACGCTTATGACCCAGGAGCAAATCATGCTCTGACAGTTCCTGCATATCGGGTAGCAGCCCTGCCAGATGACCGAGCCGGCGATTCAATACCTCGGCATTGGGCACTGTGATGAACATCTTGCCTCCCGGTGCCAGAAAGCGCCGAAAGTGCTTCAAAATAAGTACGGGGTCGTCTACATGCTCGAGAATGTAGCCGAAGACAATCACGTCGAACCGCTCTGGCGTATCAAACGTTTCGAAATAGGATTCGGCAATCTCGGCTTTTGAATCGGGGAAACGCTGACGGAAATTATTAATGACCGCCGGCGAGGCATCTACAACGACATGGCGTCTAAAATACTGCTGAAAAACGCTGGTCGTTATCCCATGCCCAAGTCCCAGCTCCAGTAAAGAAGTCGCGCCTTTCGAGAACTGCATGACTCTTTGCGGATACCATTTCAACTGGATCGTATTGTCGAAATCATAGATGCTCAAGCCCTGGTAGGCTTGCACGTGGTTATCGAGGGGAGTTTCCATAATGAGTCCGCCGCATTAATTGCTAGAAATGTTTTCAATCAAATCGAAGTTGCTTGCAATGCACGCCAGTGTTCTTTCTTTGGAAGTGAACATCATCACGTCGATGATCGACAGCCAGGGCACGAACGCATCGCCGAACTG
>JAVHQJ010000076.1:0-4406 GCA_036171075.1 Sideroxydans sp.
TTTGTTAAAGCACGCCGCTTGTTGAAACACTGGGCATGGGTCATGATAATTCTGTTTTTTTTGATTAATCCTTTTTATCCGAGCCATTGGTTTGTAGTGACGGTGGGATTGACGATGCTGGCCATCGTCGCTGCATGTTTTGTTTTGATTTGCTTGAATGAAATGCCAACGACGAAAATCAAGACGACGATGCAACTGAAATGGCTGAAATGGTTCGGAAAATATAGTTATGGGATATATGTTGTTCACTTTCCAATTGCAACGATTATGAGAGTAGTCACACCAGTTTCGGAATTGAAAGAATATTGTCCGTTGTTGGGTGGGTGGCTATTCGTGCTTGCCGGTATCATCTTGTCTTCGATGGTTGCATGGTGTAGTTATCACGTATTGGAGCGCCCATTTTTGAGGATGAAGAATCGGTTTGCATATTAGCTCATGAAAATACTTTATTCGTTTAACAAGCGCGGTGCCGAGGCGGCGTTCTGGCAACGCGAGATTGCTGCAGCATCCAACTCTGAATACACCTTTATCCCGTTCAACCATGATTCGTATCTCGACCCGAATCTCTATCTGCGTGCTCAGCGTCTGGACGATCTTTATTACGACCGCCACCCTGGTTTGATGGGCATGTACGCGGCGGTCGAGGCGCAAATTAGGGATCAGGCAATTGACGTTATTATGGTGGATACCTGCCCACCGTATCATCCAGATTGGCTACGTAAACTCCCGGTATTCAAAGTGCTTCGCGTGGCTGATGGCCCGTTGGCTGCCTATGACCGGGATTTCGCTTATGCTCACGCTTACGATCTGGTGCTGTATCACAGCCCGGCTTATAGCCGAGATTTGGAGATGGGCGAGAAGTTGCAATATGTTGGGGCAAAGAACACTGCATTCTGGCCGCTAGGGGTATTCGACGCAGCGTTCACGCCGGAGATGTCGGAGGATGAACTGTTTTCTTTGGAACGAAACATTGATGTGATTTTCGTTGGTGCGCTGCATCTCGGAAAGATGCCCTTATTGGCTAGGGTAAAAAAAGCTTTTGGTGCCCGATGTAGGATGCACGGACTGACATCGTTAAAGAAAAATCTGTACTTCAATGCCAAATATGGATTGCCGGGCTGGGTTAGTCCAATAGAACAGTCTGAATATATTCCCTTGTACCAACGTGCAAAAATTGGCTTCAATGTTCACAATCGCGGTAAATACACGGTTGGTGGTTACCGATTTTATGAGTTGCCCGCAAATGGCGTAATGCAGATTTCCGATGGGGATGAATACCTCAATACTTTCTTCAAAGAGGGTGATGAGATCATAGGCTATAAAGATTCGGACGCAGATGATCTGATAGACAAGATTCGGTTCTATCTTGATCATGATGCTGAACGGACGCGCATAGCGCGCAATGCGTATAGGCGTGTGAATCAGGATTACCGTATCGGTGGCTTGTTGCACCGGGCGGTAGAGATAATTCGGGAGGCATCACGATGAGTGATAATGAAAAAACAGAACTGGCACACTGGGAGTCAGCCTGGTCGGCTAGGCCGAGGATGAGCTTCCCGTCAGGGCTGGATATTGGAACACGTAACGTATTGCGCTTGTTGAAGCGGTACTTGCATCCCGGTATGCGATACATGGAAATAGGCTGCGCACCGGGAAAAATACTTTCCTGGGTTGCTCGCGAGATAAAGGCACCAGTAAGCGGGATAGATTACTCGCCTACGGGGCTTGATACAACCAGATGGCTTTGCAATGGACTGGGGATACAGGCGGATCTGCATTGTGAAGATGCCACGAATTCAAGTTTTGAAGAGGGTGCATTTGATCTTGTTTTCAGTTGCGGTCTAATCGAGCACTTTGACGATCCGGCTCCAATGGTGGCGGCGCATGTCAAGCTACTGGCGACGGGAGGTGTTGCACTCATAGCGATACCAAACTACAGCGGCATTTATCTTAAATTACAGACATGGTGCGACCCCGATAATTTGGCTATTCACAACGTGCGTATCATGAACGAAGAGGCATTGTTGGCGCTGGCACCTCTGGCACCTGATCTCTCGGCTAAATCTTTTAGTTATGGCAGCTTTTCACCTTGGTTGATTTCGCTTCCCGCAAAACTGGGTAGATTTGGAAAGGTAATGTCTTGGGGGCTTAATTTCCTGGCATATCTTCAACCTGCTCATTTTAATTCTATTGCTCCACTTGTGGTGCTTGAGGTACGACGGGCATCGGCTGCACAGCAATCAGAGGCGGGAAAGTAAATGTGCGGCATAGCAGGCGTCATTTCATGGAAACCGGAGGCTGGCCTTCAAGAGCAGGTTTCGGGCATGATTGCATCTTTAACACATCGTGGTCCGGATGACCAAGGGATTTGGACTGACCCCGAGCAGGGGGTCGGGTTAGGGCATCGCCGCCTGTCCATTCTTGACCTTTCGCCGCAAGGTCATCAGCCTATGGTTTCAGAATCTGGGCGCTATGTAATAGTTTTTAATGGCGAAATTTACAATTTTTTGCAGATTCGCGACGAATTGCATGCTGTTGGGAAAGCGCCAAGTTGGCACGGACATTCCGATACAGAAGTTATTTTGGCGGCAATAGAGGTGTGGGGGTTTGAGGCGGCTTTGAAGCGCATGGGTGGTATGTTTGCAATCGCCTTATGGGATCGTGAAAAACGGGTTCTTAGTCTTGCTCGTGACCGCATAGGCGAAAAGCCCTTGTACTACGGTTTGACGACACCGGGTTTGGTGTTCGGATCTGAACTAAAAGCTATCATTGCATTGCGCGGAGTCAGGCTTGAAATTGATCGGGATGTACTTTCAAGATTCATGCAATTTAGCTATGTGCCTTCACCGCACAGCATTTATCGTGGTATTTACAAACTACTGCCGGGACATTTTATTCACATTGGTTCGCGCGACATGGTTGGACAACCGCAACCTTTTTGGGCGCTCAGATCACAAGAGAATTCTGCACTCGCTGTTCAGTTAGCTGATGCAAATGACGAAAAACTTATTAATCTGTTGCATGATCAGTTGAAAGAGTCGGTAGGATTGCAGATGGCTGCTGATGTGCCTCTGGGTGCTTTTTTGTCGGGCGGTGTGGATTCAAGTACTATCGTTGCACTAATGCAGGCGCAGAGTGAACGGCGCGTAAAGACCTATACGATAGGATTCGAAGAAAAAGTTTTTGATGAAGCGCCCTATGCCAAAGCGGTGGCGCAACATATTGGCACCGATCACACCGAGCTTTATGTTAATGCATCGGACGCGGCTGCTGTCATTCCGGATTTATCATATATCTATGACGAGCCCTTTGCTGACTCTTCGCAGATACCTACCTTGCTTGTGTCTCGTCTTACACGACAACATGTCACAGTCTCACTTTCTGGAGATGGAGGGGACGAACTGTTCGCTGGTTATCCGCGTTACGGGATTACAGCAGCGCTTTGGAGTCGCATAAACCGGCTTCCTGCTGGTTTGCGTAAGGTCGTAGCTGCTTCCTTGCGTTTTGCGTCAGCCAGAGCCTGGGATCGTGTATTTTTAATGTTGCCGGAGACTAGACGACAAAGTATAAATGGCCGCCGTGTGCACAGACTTGCTCAGCTAATGGTGTCAAAAAGTCTGGCAGAAATGTATGTGCGGCTAATGTCGCAGTGGCAACCAGAGGAGGGTTTGGTGTTGGGTGTGCAGGGGTCGCTGGCAGACCGCTTGCGCTGGCAGAATGGTGGCTCACCTATAGAACAGATGCGCCGCTGGGACGTTGGACAATATCTGCCCGACGATCTGCTAGTCAAGGTGGATCGTGCAGCAATGAACGCTAGTCTTGAGTCGCGCGCGCCTTTGCTTGATCATCGGGTGGCTGAACTCGCATTTGCGTTACCGGAACGCATGTTGATGCGTGATGGTCAGGGCAAGTGGATATTGCGTCGTGTGCTGGATCGTTATGTTCCGCGCGAGCTAATTGATCGACCCAAAGCGGGCTTTTCTGTGCCTCTGGCGCAGTGGCTTCGCGGCCCGCTAAGAGAGTGGGCAGAATCATTGCTGTGCCACAGCTCGGTGCAAAGCGCGGGGTTTTTAAATCCTGATATGGTCGCAGCGATGTGGTCGGAGCATTTGTCGGGCAATTTTGATCGGAGTTCTTACCTTTGGAATGTGCTGATGTTTCAGGCATGGCTAAATAAATCGGCAGAGATGGAGAAATCACTGTGGAAATAGGGATATATCTCTTGTTAAGTGTTGCTGTGTTGATGATGCCCCTATTGCATGAGTTTAAGAAATATAATCCGGTTTTAGTTGAACCGGTAATTATTTTTAATTTTGGATTTTTCGCCTCTTATTTTTTTAAGGCGATGTTAATTTTACTAACGTTTCGGGGTTCATTTTAATCTAAAAACACCTCTGTATGCCTTG
>JAVHQJ010000077.1:0-4332 GCA_036171075.1 Sideroxydans sp.
GGACAGATTCAAGCAGGCGGCGCGCAGCTCCCAGCGCAGCCGCTTCCGTTTGTTCCTCAGACTCGAATCCGTTCAACCATTCCAGCGGATCATCCTGTGGGGCGACCTGCTCCTTGAACCAATGAACCACCAGCGCGTTGGCAAGTTTGCGTGAATGGTTGCGAATCAAGTCGTTGAGGCCGTCCACGTATTTCTGCGCAGCTTCGGCACTCATGGCAGCGTTGGCAGATTGATTCAGACCGAAAGAGCCAAAAGCAGCTTTGTCGAAACCGACCATCACATCACCCATGCTCAAGCCACCAACACCTGATAGCCCAGTGATTTTTGGTTGGGTTAACAAAGGCTGTGTTGCCTCACCAGTAAGGAAACAGACCATCTCGCCATCACTAGCCAGTGTGGCATCAGGTAAATCACTTCCCATGTCTGCTTTGCGCCATTCACGCCACCATGCCTGCACGGTTACATCCTCGCGTGGGTCAATGCCATTCACCCGCCAACCCAGCCAATCGGCGGGTTTTGCTCTGTGCGATTTCAGTGCCTTCCGAATTTCTCTAAGCTGCGATTTACTTTTCGTTGCATTCGCCAGCGGCCTGAGCGCAGGAATGGAATTGGCAGCATTGCACAGCATGTCAACAAAGAAACGGTGTTTCTCTCTAGTGCTGGCAATTTTTTTCCGCTCTTCTTTGGCCTTGTATAACCTTGACACTGTTTGTGCTGTTTCCACCAGAAAATGTGCTTTCCCGCCTGCATTTGTGCCATGCATATCCGAGCAACGAGGATGCATCGCCCCGCGATTGCCATCACCTAGCGGCAACACATTCAGAAAACGTCCGTCAGCAGCGAGTTCAACACACCAGCGTACTTCACGGGTTTTGAAGCCGGGTTCGGAATCAAGTCCGCCGCCATATTCCATCAGTTCTTGCAACATGGTTATTCTCTCCCCGGCTTTTTAACTGAGGCGCTATCAAACGGCGGTACTTCCAGCACGCCATTGCGTACATGGGCATCAAACAAGGTAATGAATGGTTTGTCGCCATCACCCACCGCATCCTTGCGCAAATCAAACACGTCGTAAAGCATGAAACCCAGATGTTGATCCAAGGCTACAGGTGGCTGGATGTTTGCGCTTTGCGATTCAATGTATTCAAAAAACGCGGGAAACTCGCGGCAACCTAAATAAGGTTGCTGGAAGCATTTGCCCTGTTTGGCGCGGCGCTCGAACTGGTTGTTGAATTTGCCATAATCATGGGCGAAGCTGGGCTTGGGAACGATTTGCGCGGTGATGCGGTAACGCACGTTTTTGAGAGCCATGGTCTGGCGTTGTGTGCGGCCTTTCTGGTCGGTGCCAAGTTCGTCCTTACCACCATCCGCCCAGATCGGCTGGGGTTGCTCGCGCCCTTCCATCCACGCCCTGAGTGTGCGTTCTGCAGGCACTTTGTCTTTCACTTCGTTACGCCGCAGAGCAATGTAGCGAGGCAACTCCAGCACTTCGATGCGCTTGACCTGCCAGTGAAAATAGGGGCACATGACACTTTCCTTGCCACGTTTTTCCCGAATGCCATCCCAGTAGATCGCATCGAAAATTCCGCGCGCCGCCGAGGGTGTAATGACCGGGTAAGAAAATCGCTCGACCTTCATTTCTGGTCGAGTGAAACAGGCGAGATCGCCCCAGACTTCCAATGTGTGTATGCCATTTGCCATGTGTCCTCCTTAGGCAATAAAAACCTGCTCACCCTTGGGCGGGTTTAATCCAAGGATGTCGTCATAGTAATCCCCTTCGAGGAAAAACCATTCATCCGATGTGCCGCCACGCCGAAGTTTCGCCGGAATAGCCCAAGCGGGAGCACCATCTCTTGTCAGGTAAATGCTAACGGCAAGTCCCTGAGCGCGGCGCATCCACTTGGCGGAGATACCTTCCCGCTCTGCTTCGTTGCGCAATGAATCAAACTCATCCCACCGATCCGCCCATGGAACCAAAATCTGAATGGTATTCTGGTCAATAAGGCGGTAATGCCTGGCAACTTCCGGGAAGTCCAATGCCGTGATCGCCACGTTCAATGCTTGGTTCTGACTGGCCGGATTGTTCAGATCATAAAGCCGCCGGTAATAATCTCGGTACAGCGCGGGATCGTTGATATTCAGATCGCCGTGCAGGGTCAACATCGTTCGCGTGACTTGAGCGGCTTGATAGTAGGCGTGCGTTGGATAACACCAGCGCAGTCCCCTTTCGTCGTTTGGCTCAAATACCACCACCTCACCCAATCGGCCTTGCCCATTGAGCTTGCCTTCACGGTTGCAGCGTCCGGCGGCTTGGGCAATGGCCTCCAGCGGCGCGAGTGCGCGATAGACCAAAGGGAAATCGAGATCAACGCCAGCTTCGACGCACTGCGTGGAAATCAAGCGACAGGTTTCGCCAGCAATAAGCCTTGCTCGCACTTTCTCCAATACGTCCCGCCTGTGTTCGGCGCACATGTTGGTGGAGAGGTGGAACAATCCATCCGCTCCGGTTAGTTCATCAAGCAGGGCGAGGACGTGCCGCTTGAGATTGACCACGCACAAAACCTGCTTTGCGCTATCGCTACGCAAGTCCGCAGCCAATTCCGCCCAGCTACGCTTTTCTCCATCCTTCGGCCACGAAACTTTCACCCGTTCCAACACGCGGAACATCTCGGCATGTTCCGGCACAGCCTCTTCGGGTTGCCAGCCTTGCACGGCATGTTTTGTCACCGCTGTGTGCAGTGTGTCAAAGGCGGGCTGAGTGGCGGTGGCAAAAACCACGCTCGAACGGTAGGCCGATGACAGGTGCGACAATGCCGCAAGCGTCGGCACAGCAAGACCAGATGGCAGGCTTTGCGCTTCATCGAACAAAATCACCGACTCCATCAGGTTGTGCAGTTTGCGGCAGGACGAAGGGCGGTTTGAAAACAAGGATTCGAGCAGTTGCACATTGGTCGTCAGCACAATCGGTGCATCCCAGTTCTCGGCCAACAGACGACGCTGACATTCGCTTGCGCCTTCGGCATCATGCCGCTCCGCTTCAACTCCCAGTCCGGCCAGGCTGTGATGTTCCAGTACAAAGTTTTCCGGGAATGATTTGAATACCTTTCGATATTCGCGCGCTGTCTGCTCAATGACTGACAGAAACGGCACGGCCAGAACGATGCGTTTTAAGTTATGCCGCGCCGCGTGTTCCAGCGCGAACTTGAGCATGGCCAGCGTCTTGCCGGAACCAGTGGGGGCAGTCAGCGTAAACAAGCCAGTTTGCATTTGTCCTGAATGTTCCGCAGCACTCCACAGCGCTTCGCGCGCCTGGCGCACCTCTATCTGCGCGCCAGTTGCAGCGCGCAGCTTTGCCATGTGGGCATCGAGTGCGGCGAGCGCCGCACTGGCATCCAACTTCGGCCCCTCAGGCCGAGGGCGCTTGCCCTGCGCGTCACCCTCGAAGTGCGCCTCGGTGTCGAGAAAATCGGCATCCACCAAGCATGAAAAGAGCATCCTCACATCAAGCATGGAAGAAACGGCTTGTGCCATCCCGTTTTTGGGCGATAACACTGTTTGTGCAGTGGTATGAAAGAATAATCCGTCCGCCTCCGCACGCTGTTTGAGTCGCATGTGATCGGCATCGCTCAGTGCAAGTCTGAATGGATGATTTTGCGTGAGACTCTGAAGACTCATCCGGCGCAAAGCATCCGTGTTGGCGCGTTGCAAACCGACATGATGCCCCTGAATCGCTAGTGCAGCGGCAATGGCACGATGTTCTGCAAGAGCTACCCAAGCTCCCTGTGACCAGTGGTCGAGACCGGAATCTTGCCCTCTTAAGCGCGCCTGAAAGCGGTCGCCATATTTGCCAAGATCGTGCAACAGTCCTGCCAAGCCAGCTTCGTCCGCCCACGGTTGTGCGCCGCCAAACCCCCTGGCTCGCTGGCTTACGCACTTCAAATGTTCAGCAAGCGGATGCCACTTGTCTGCGCGGTTGGCACTATGTGCAAAATAAGGAACAGTCACCGTTTAACTCCTCGAAAACAAGGTTGTAATTGTATGAGTGAGAGACTGGCTGACAGCCATCCTTCATGTGTCGCTCACAGATCGCTGCAATACTGTTGCGTTTACCAATACCCCGTCAAAAAAAGCTCAAAATGCTCGTTATACGCTGTGTAAACACCACTCTTTGCGAGTCGAGCGTAAATTCGCCCATCCATGCCAAACCCAATTCACCTTTTTTTGTCTCACATTCGCTCATGACGTTTTACAACAGTTTATTAAAATGCAAGTTGACATTCACGCTATCCACCTCACCTCAACCCCAAGCCGCTCCCACGGATTGCTGCTGTT
>JAVHQJ010000078.1:0-4300 GCA_036171075.1 Sideroxydans sp.
CAGAGGGGTTCGAGGGCGGTATCAACACCCGTAAATACATGAGCCTGACCCAGACCAGCCGTGCTACGGCGTACCGTGAGTTGGCGGATATGGTTGAGAAACGTTGCTTGCAAGCTGGGGATAAGGGCGGGCGTAGCAGCGGTTATCATTTGGCGAAAGGAGGAGACGCATGAGCGAGCTGACTACGCGCACGACCAGCCCCATTATTCTTTACACCACCGGCGACGGCAAGGTGACGGTGGATGTCTGGTTTGCCAATGATAATTTTTGGCTGACACAAAAGACGATGGCGGAATTGTTTGGGGTGAAAACGCCTGCCGTGAATAAGCATTTGAAGAATATCTTCAGCGCGGGTGAGCTGCTTGAGGATTCAGTTATTTCCATTTTGGAAACAACTGCCGCTGACGGTAAAACCTACGCTACCCGTTTCTATAACTTGGATGCCGTGATTGCAGTCGGCTACCGAGTGAATTCGATCAAGGCCACGCATTTCCGCATCTGGGCGACGCAGACCTTGCGTGAGTACATGGTCAAGGGCTTCGTGCTGAATGACGAGATGCTCAAGAATGGACGCGCCTTTGGGCAGGATTATTTCGATGAATTGCTGGAGCGCATTCGCGAGATTCGCTCCAGCGAACGCCGCGCTTACCAAAAAATTTCTGATGTGTTCGAACAGTGCAGCAGCGACTACCAAAGCAACAGCGAGGAGACGCAGTTGTTCTTTCAGATGTTGCAGAACAAGCTGCATTTTGCCAGCACGGGGCAAACCGCCGCCGAGATTGTGCATGGTCGCGTCGATGCAACTAAGCCATTCATGGGGCTGACAACTTGGAAAAATGCACCACGCGGGAAAATCCTTAAGGGCGATGTTTCTATCGCCAAAAATTATTTGAATGAAGCCGAGATGGATAAGCTGAATCGGCTGGTTTCCATGTTCATTGACTTTGCTGAAATGCGTGCGCTGGATCGCAAGCTAATGACCATGAAAAACTGGCTGGAATGGGTGAAGCGTTTTTTGGATTTCACGGATCAGCAGGTGTTGGACAATGCAGGAAAAATCTCGCAGGAGATGGCGCGCACCAAGGCGCATGCCGAGTATGAGAAATTCCGCATTCATCAAGACTTGGATTACCAGTCCGACTTCGACCTGAAATTGGCGCGCTATTTGAAAGGCGAGGGGAAGCCTGAATAGTGATGTGCCCAGACAATCTATTAGGAAAAGCTCGTCATTCCGGCGCAGGCCGGAATCCAGTCAAAACAAATATCCGCGAAGCGGAAAAATCCTTTGTGTTGTCCCACTTCGTGGGAATTTTTCAATAATCTGGATACTGGCCTCCACCGGCATGACGGGTTAATGGATTGTTCGGATAAAACTGGACGTTGTTGGAGGATACGATCTTTATGCTCTCAAAATATATATCTCTTGCGGCATTGAAAAAATACGCTGGTGCCACTGTATTTTCCCGTGGTGAGTCTTACTTCAACAGTGCTGCCGTCAGTCGTCTGAAAACGATTGACGACGTGATTTCAGCGCGTGTCGCGGGGTCTTATACCTACGCCGTCAAATTGTGGGGAGAGGACGGCGGGCTTGAGTATGACTGTTCTTGCCCGCATGGAGCAGAAGGCAATTTTTGCAAGCATTGCGTTGCCGTGGGGCTGGCATGGCTGGCAGAAAACGGAGCCGCAGGAGGAACGAAATCTACCAAACAAAAGAAAAGCAATCCATGGAAGGAAATCACCGATTTTGTTGGTTTGCAGGATGTTGCAACGATCACGGAGTGGCTGCTTGAATCCGCCAAACGCGATGATGTGCTGTATGAAAATCTGCTGCTGAAAGCGCGGCGCGCGGCAGGTCCTGCTTCGACCATCAAGGGTTATCGCGCGGCCATAGATCGTGCTGTCGATACGGGTGGATATGTGGATTGGCATGAGGCATCCACTTATGCGGCGGGCTTGGAAAATGTGCTGAACGCTTTGGAAGAGTTGTTGCAACAGGGGCAGGCGCTCGCTTTGGTTGAACTGACCGAATACGCCATCGCCCGCGTCGAAGCCGCGTGTGAATATGTGGATGACTCGAATGGTGGCGAGATGACGGTGATGCTGGAGCGCTTGGGCGAGCTGCACCACAAGGCTTGTCTGCTCGCACACCCAGAACCGACAGAGCTGGCGGAGCGATTGTTCAAATACGAAACGGCTTCCGGCTTCGATGTTTTCTATGACAGCTTGCGCCGCTACGCTAAGGTGTTGGGCAAAGAAGGCAAAGCCAGATTCAAGCAGATGGCCGAGGTGGAGTGGTGCAAGATCGAGCCGCTGACTGCGGAAGCAGGACGCGGCAATTACGACGGACATCGTTCGCGCATCACTCGGGTCATGGAAAATATCGCTGAGCAATCCGGTGATGTGGAGGCTTTGGTGGCAGTGAAATCGCGCGATTTGTCGAGCGCGTGGAAATATCTGGGCATCGCCGAAATTTACCGGAATCATCGCCAGCATGATCGGGCGCTGGAGTGGGCGGAGCTTGGTGTGAAAACCCTTTCCGACAAAACGGACAGCCGCCTGTTGGATTTTCTCGCCGAGGAATATTTGCGCCGCAAGCGCCACGATGAGGCGATGAAGTTGATTTGGACGCAATTTTCCGAACGACCCGGTTTAGAGCAATTTCAAAAACTGCATCGTTTCGCTGGCAAAGCCAAGTGCTGGCCTGTCCATAGGCAACAAGCATTGGCACACTTGAACGGGTTGATCTCCAGCCAGAAAAATAAGCAACACTATTTTTCATTTGCCGCGACTTTGGTGGAAATATATCTCTGGGAAAAGGACGCAGAGGCCGCATGGATTGCCGCATCGCGGGGAAGTATTACAGATTCGCTATGGCTGACACTGGCTGGCGCGCGTGAAGTGGAACATCCCGAGGATGCCGTGCCCGTTTATCGTCGGCTTGCGGAAACGGCGATTGCACAAACCAACAATACTGCCTACGAAGAGGCAATCAAACTGCTGAAGCGCATCCAGCCATTGTTGAAGCGTATGGGGCAAGCTACGGATTTTGGGCAGTACATTGCACTGTTGCGTGCCAAATATAAAGCCAAGCGCAACTTCATGAAGCTGCTGGACAAGCTGTAACCATAACGAGTCTGGATGGAGCGACGCGATGTAAAATGCGCGCCGTTATATCGTTCTCCTGTCATGATTTCCACAAAGAACTACCACTGGCGCATCGCCGGTTTCTATTTTTTCTACTACGCCTTCGTGGGGATGTTCGCGCCCTATTGGAGTCTGTACCTGCAATCCATCCATTTCACGCCCATCGAGATTTCCATCTTGATGTCGATCCAGCCGGTGATGCGCATGATTGCGCCGAACGTGTGGGGCTGGCTGGCTGACCATACGGGCGAACGACTTCTCGTGGTGCAGATTGCGGCGACTTTGAGTGCGGTGTTTTACTTCGGGGTGTTTCTTACCACCAGTTTCTGGGGGCTGTTCTTGGTGTTGATGCTGATGAGCTTCTTCTGGAGTGCTTCCATGCCGCTGGTGGAAGCGACGACGCTGAGCTATCTGGGCAAGAACACGGCTCATTACGGGCGCATCCGTTCGTGGGGGTCTATCGGTTTCATTGTGTCTGTCGTGGGGCTGGGTTATGCCTTCGACTACATCGCTATTGTGTGGCTGTTGTGGGCGGGGCTGGTGTGCGAGATCGGCATCCTCATCTTTGCGCGACAAATACCCAAGATCGAGGTGTTGGCGCATCACACCGACCATCAGCCCATCCGCCAGATCGTGATGCAACCCAAGGTGTTGGCGTTGTTAGGGGCGTGCTTCCTGATGTCGGTCGCGCATGGTCCTTACTACACTTTCTTCTCCATCTATCTGGTCGAGCATGGCTACACCAAGACCGCAGTCGGTGCGCTGTGGGCATTGGGTGTCATCTGCGAGATAGGCGTGTTCTTCCTGATGCCTGCGCTGGTGAAGCGATTCGGCTTTACGCGCATCCTGCTCATCAGTTTCAGTGCGGCGGTGTTGCGCTTCATGCTTATCGGCTGGACGGTGGATGTGGTCGGCTTGTTGCTGTTCGCGCAAATGCTGCACGCACTCACCTTCGGCGCGTATCACGCCGCCTCGGTGGGTCTGGTGCATGAGTTCTTCAAAGGGCGGCATCAATCCAAGGGGCAAGCGCTGTTCGGTAGTTTCACCTACGGCGCAGGCGGTGTGTTGGGCGGCTTGGCGAGCGGGCCGATCTGGCAGCATTGGGGCGCTTCGGCTTTGTATTCGTTGAGTGCAAGCATGGCATTGCTCGGTCTGT
>JAVHQJ010000079.1:0-19176 GCA_036171075.1 Sideroxydans sp.
GCGGTACATCAATCGCGACATTATTGGCACTGTGTATAACCAATATGTTGAGGCGAAGCACAAGCACGAAAGTGGGATGTACTTTACACCGCCAGATGTAGTCTCATTCATGCTTGATAGGATAGGCTACAAGGGCACCAGTATTATCGGCACGAAGATTATTGATTTGTCGTGTGGCTCTGGAGGGTTTCTAGTTGAGGCAGCGAAGCGCCTAGTTGATGCCTATAAAGACTATTGGAAAGATCAAGGGTGCACACACATCCCGGCAAATCAAATACAAGTTGTTCTGGATGAGATTCGAGAAAGTTTGCACGGCATTGATCTTAATCCGTTCGCGTGCTCACTGGCCGAGACGAATCTATTGATTCAGGTGATTGACCTATTCACTATTGCATTTGATGCGGGCGAGCAAGCAGTAATAGAACGATTCCATATTTATAACTCCGACAGTCTTTCGTTCAGCGCTGATACCCTAGCGAGCCAAGCAGGTACGTTGCCCTTCCCAGAAGATGAGCTGCCAATCGAGGATCAGGTTAAAGCTGGGCTGGGGAAGTGGGCTCAGAAATATGATTTTGTTGTTGGTAACCCACCTTATGTAAAGGCCAATGAAAACGAATTTCTTGGCGCATACCGCGACTCCATCAAACGTGAATATCCAAGCGAGGTTGTTCGCAGCGTCATGGTTCAAAAATGGGATTTGTTTGTGCCCTTCGTTGCGGCCAGCATGAATCTGTTACGTGCGGGTGATGAACACGGCAAAGCTGGAAAGATGGCCATTATCACTAGCAACGCAATTGAAACGGTTCCTTACTGCGATGCGCTACGGCAAGCTATGGTAGATAGGGCAACAATTGAACAGATTCATTTCTTTCCTGGTGTAAAGCTTTTTGCGGATGCGATGGTTCAAAACACCATTGTTGTTCTTACGCGACAATCCCCATCTGGTCATACCCACACAACTAGATATTGGCATTCAACAGCCCCCCAATGGGGATTCTTAGGACAGGCAAAAACTCAAACATTACGCCAATCGCAATATCTCACTGATGTGTTTCGTCAAGAGTTGCCAAGCATTCAATTAAAAGCAAACATTTCTTCTATTCCGCTTGAAGACATTTTTTATATTTCCAAGGGAATGGTACTGAATGCCGACGAAAAAACGAATAAAGGCGCATTCAAGATGGAAGATTTGATTTCTGAGGTCTCAAGCACTGTTCACAGTGCCGCATTTGCAGGAAGCAAGGACATCGACGATTTTGGCATCAAGAATATCCGATACCTTGAGTATGGCAGTAGCACCCGTGTTCCGATGCAATTGAGTCGCCCAACTTTCCCTGAGCTTTATGATCGTCCAAAACTGGTGGTCGCAGAATTTGGTGGATTTGCATACGATGACGGCACATGGGATACAGCAGGATATTTGAAGTGTAATCACTCTGTATTCTTGTTGATGCGTTGGTGCCATCTTGCCAGTATTGATAATAAATCAATTCGGAATCAGTTGGACGCACGTGTATCCATCCGCAACAAACTAGAACAAGAATCTGCAAATATTGATCCTTGGTATGTGCTGGCTTTTTTAAATAGCCGACAAATGAGAGTTTTGCTAGACGGGGTTAATCGTAGTGCAATTCAAGGACGACTTCAGCCTGACGACTTGCGGCAAATCTCTATTCCTATTCCAGATGCAATGACAATGTCGAGTATTGCAAATCTTGCGCAACAAGCGAGCGATTTGCAGAAACAACTTCTTCCCCTCCGTCAGGCTGGATGGAAATTTGACGATTCAACAGTCATATCGCCAGCCTATGTGCATGCTAATACCACCAAACTATCTCTTGATCGTGCCAAAGTTAAATGGGGACTTTCAGTTTCCGTTCCTACAGCAAAAGTTGGCAGCCTTGTCCGAGTTGACCACAGGTTATTCTTGGGTAAGAAAGAGGTAGCTTCAATATCATCTTCCGAGCCTGTTGAAGCGCTGGAATGGATTCGCCGTCAATTTGAATTACTGCCTGATGGAACAACCTTTGAGGCAGCAGAACATGCTGGCATTGAAATCCCAGCAACACCACAGGCTGCAGCATTAGCCTTGAAAGAGTTGGTAAACAACGAAATACATGCAGCCCAGAAACTGGCATCAATCATGTCCTTAAAAGAGGATATTTCAAAAGCGATTGATGTAATGTTCGAAGTTATACCGCACCCTCCAATTAAATAAGCTGCCAACCAAATGAGAAAGGCCAAGGTGAGAACCTTGGCCTTTGTTCAAACAGCGCATAACTAATTGATTTTGGTCAATGTGCAATTGCTACATAATTCCGTTTGAAAGGGGTTGGAATTTTTATCCTAGAAACGGCAGTTGGCTTTCTGCCCATGCTTCGATACGCGCATAAAACCGCGCTACTCAGCACGAACGGAACGGACACCTATTGGGTGAGACACCGTTCGCCTTGAGTAGCACGCGTAGCGGGCGTATCGAAGGGCTCTTCATCGTCCTGCTGTCTTTAGGATCAAGGAAAGCGATGCCGCAATGAAGCAAGCGCTACATCATATGAAAATGGGCACTAGTAATCTAGTGCCCACAGTCATACCTAATTGGTGCGCTCGGCGGGATTCGAACCCACCACCCCAGCCTTCGGAGGGCTGTACTCTATCCAAATGAGCTACGAGCGCATATTGAGAAGGCGCGCAGGATAGCGGCTTTTGCTTGCGCAGTCCAACCGCGCTTAACGGGCGAAGCAGGCCAATTGCTGTGCGTGGCAGACCGCCGCTTTAGCGTAAATCAAACCCAGCCACGCCCCCACCAGAATGAAAAAAGTAACGCGTGCACGTGTGCCTTCCGTCATGCCTTGTGGGGTGATGAGACGCACCACGTGCGTGAAAGGTTGGGTGAGAATTTGAAACAGAAGATAGAAAAAATTCTGCTGGCGTGTTGCCCCTGCCATGATGCCCAACATACCTTGCGCAACAAACGAGAGTGCCGCAATTTCAACCACGGCTTTTAGGGCGCTGATCAGCATCAGTTCAGGTGAGTGCATGGGATGTGCTAACGCTTCTCGATGAAGCTATCCAGTCGCATATTGGGATAGCGCACGTAATCCACCATCGCGCGTGTTTCTGGGCTGGGAGGGGCACTGAATACACTGCCGAGGATGACGCCGATAAAGCCAATAGGCATACCAAAAATGCCCGCCGAGATGGGGTTGATACCCCACCACAATGGTGCGTTCACGCCAAAGAATGGGTAGGTGATAAACATGTACACCATGCAGGTTGCCAAGCCACTCACCATGCCGATAACTGCCCCCATTTTGTTGGCGCGTTTCCAAAAAATGCCCAACGCCAAGGCAGGAAAAAACGCGGAGGCGGCTAACGAAAACGCCGCGCCCACCAAGAACAAAATATCGCCCGGCTTGAGTGAGGTGATGTAAGCCGCGAACACGGCCACCACTAACAACAACGCTTTAGAAATGATGAGGCGGCGCGTGGTGGGCGCACGTGGGTCAATCATTTTGTAGTAGACATCATGCGACAGTGTGTTGGCGATGGTGAGCATCAAGCCGTCTGCCGTGGAAAGCGCTGCCGCTAATCCACCCGCCGCAACCAACGCGGTGACCACATAAGGCAAACCCGCAATCTCAGGCGTGGCGAGCATGATGAGGTCGCCACCAATGGTGATTTCGGCCAGCTGCACGATGCCGTCTTTGTTCATGTCGGTAACGCTCATCAGCGTTTTATCCACCGCCGCCCATGCGGACACCCAGCTCGGCAATTCCGAGAAACTAGAGCCGACCAATAAAGTATAGACATCGTATTTCGCCAACACGGCCAATGCAGGCGCGGTGATGTACAGCAACGTAATAAACAGCAGCGACCAAAACACCGACTTGCGTGCTTCTTTCACCGAAGAAGTGGTGTAGAAACGCATCAGGATATGCGGTAGCGCAGCCGTACCCACCATTAAACACAGCACCAGTGCGAGGAAGTTTTTACGCTTGTTATCGCGCGCGGTTTCATCCGCCCCGGCGAATGGCTCGGCGTGCGCAATGATGGGGGACGATTTTGCTTTTTCTGTTTCGACGGCGGCGCGCCACGTATTGCGTGCGCTATTCACCTCTTTGGGGAGAGTATCCAATTCATTTTGCAGCACCGCAATATCTTGCGGTGCGACATGCGCTTTGTCTTTTAGCTGCTGCAAGGTGTGTGTCAATCGGGCACGTTCTTGCGCCAAATAAGTCGCGCCACCCGCCTCCAATGCAGCGAGCTTGGCACGATCAATTTCCATTTGTTGTTTGAACAAGGTGCGCACTTCCGCTTCGCGTGCACCTTCGGGTGTGCTTGCATCGTTCAGCACATTTTCACGCGCGGTGACTTGCTGCAACACATAGCCATACGCCACTTGCGGCACGGGATTGCCCGTGTGCTTGACCGATAACCAAATCACTGGAATCAAATACGCGACGATGAGAATCACGTACTGCGCCACTTGCGTCCAGGTCACTGCGCGCATGCCGCCCAAAAATGAACACACCAAGATGCTGCCCAAGCCCACAAACACGCCCACGCCAAAATCCAATCCGGTAAAGCGGCTCACAATCAAACCCACGCCATACACTTGTGCAATCACATAGGTAAAGGAACACAGAATGGCGGCAAACACACCAATCGCACGTGGCAAGCCGCCGCCATAGCGCATCCCTAAAAAATCAGGGATGGTGTACTGACCGAATTTGCGCAGATAGGGTGCAAGCAAAAATGCCACCAAACAAAATCCGCCCGTCCACCCCATGACAAATGCCAAACCATCATAGCCAGATACATACAGCGTGCCAGCGAGTCCGATGAAGCTGGCGGCCGACATCCAATCCGCCGCCACGGCCATGCCGTTAAATAGCGCGGGAACTCGACGTCCCGCAACGTAATACTCGGTCACATCCGAGGTGCGTGACAGAATGCCAATGCCCGCATATAGCAGCACCGTCACCCCCAAAAATATATAGCCCAACACTTTGTTAGGCATGCCCATTTGTTCCATGATGGCGAGCATGACCACAAAGCCAATTACGCCGCCGGTGTACAAAGCGTAATAGCGTTTGAGCTGAATAACAAAATCGGACTGTACGGGAACGCCCATGTTCAGTCGCCTTCCTGCATGTCATATTCAGCGTCCAGCTGATCCATGCGATACGCGTAATAAGCCACCAAGGCGACATAAATCAACAACGCGCCCTGTGCCGCCATAAAAAAGGACAAGGGGAAGCCAAATAGGGTGAAGGCCTGCAACTCGCGCGCGAACCATGCCACCACAAAAGTGACAACAAACCAAAGCGTGAGCAACCCAGCGGTTAGACGTAGCGTGTGTTGCCAGTATTGTTGATGCTTGTGCATGATTCCCTTAATGCTGATGCTGGTGGCAAGGAGTGTTTGGACAATTAGCAGCTTCACCTTAAAATGCCCGCCAGTTATGCGTAACACGGTTTGACTTAACGTTCACATTTTATGCGCAACCGAATTCCAATTCTTGACTACTTACTGACACTGCCATGCGCATCTTAATTGCGGAAGACGACGAAGTGCTGGCGGACGGACTATGCCAAGCCATGACGCATGGGGGATACGCCGTCGATTGCGTGAAGGACGGCCACGCTGCCAAACTCATTTTGAGTGGTGAACAACCTTTCGATTTAGTGATCCTTGATGTGGGGCTGCCCAAGGTAGATGGCTTTAGTGTGTTGCGTAGCTTGCGTGAAAAGAACCATCAAGTACCGGTAATTATCTTGACCGCGCGTGATGCTGAAGAAGATCGCGTCAAAGGGTTAGACCTCGGCGCTGACGACTACATGATTAAACCGTTTAGCCTGCCCGAACTGGAGGCACGTGTGCGTGCGCTGATTCGACGCGGACAATGCGGTGTCAATCCCGTTTATACCTGCGGCCTGTTGACCTTTGATAGCGTGGGGCGGCGCGCCGCCATCAACGGCGTTACCTTGGAGCTCACTACGCGCGAATTGAGTGTGCTGGAGGCGTTGATGTTGCGCACTGGCTGGGTGGTGAGCAAAGAGCAAATGCTGGAACGTCTGTATAGCTATGCAGAAGAAGCCAGTAACAACGCCATCGAAGTTTATATCCATCGCTTACGCAAAAAAATTGAGCCCGCTGGTGTCACCATCCGCACCTTGCGCGGACTAGGCTATGTCATCGACAACATGCCCGCCCCCAACGCATAACTACCTAGCGTTCTACACCCGCGACTGATGCCCGCTTTAATGGACACCCCCATCCGTTCACTGCGCGGCTACCTGATGCAAAGGTTGTTGGTCGCGCTCTACTTGCTGTGGATTGTGAGCACCATCGTCGGCTACTTCGCCACCATCAATTACGCCAATCAGCCTTACGATTTAGTTTTGTTGCAACGCGCCAATGAAATCGCCGCCACCCTTAAGATGGATAGCGCACACGCACAGTTAGATGCCGAACCCATTTTGCCCGATGGCAGCGACCCCGGCATGCCTGACCGCGTGATGTACACCGTGACCGACGCCGAAGGGCGCAAGCTGGCGGGTAATGGCAACACGCTGCGCCCGCTTTCCTATCGGCGCGGACGTAAAGGGCCGCTGTTTAGCAATGGGGAACGTGAGGGCGGCAAAACTCGCATGGTCAGCCTCACGTTTATGTCCAACGGCGAACTGCTGCAACTGCATGTTTCCGAAACCACGCAACAACGCCAAGCCCTGATACGCGGCATTTTGGCGAATATTGTGATTCCACAATTACTGCTCACCCTCATTGCCCTTGCCGTGGTTTGGTATGGCTTAAAGCAAGGCTTGCGCCCACTCGAACGCTTGCGCCGCGAAGTGCTGAATCGCAAACGTGACGATTTGAGCCAGCTCGATGTCGGCCAAGCCCCCGCCGAAGTGCGCCCGCTCATTGATGCGGTGAATGATTTGCTGGCGCGCTTAAAACAAGTGATGGCGGCGCAGCAACGTTTTGTGGCGGATGCGGCACATCAACTCCGCACGCCCTTTGCGGGATTAAAAACGCAAGCCGAATTAGCCCTGCGCTCCAACGATGCACAACAAAAACAACGGGCGCTCGAACACATCTTAAACAACACGCAACATGGCATTCGCTTGGTGAATCAGTTATTGGCCTTGGCGCGCAACGAGCCTGGCGGACAAAGCACGCCGCATTTTGCAAAACTCAATTTGAATCAACTTGCGCAAGAATGCACTATCACTTGGGTGCAGATGGCCCTCGAAAAAAATATCGACATTGGATTTGAAGCACCCGATACACGAGTTGAAATTAAAGGCGATGCCAGCAGCTTGATTGAGATGCTCAACAACCTGATCGACAACGCCATTCGCTACACGCCCGCTGGAGGGCATATCACTGTCAGCGTCAATGAAGATACACAGGGCGCTCAATTAAGCGTGGAAGACAACGGCCCTGGCATTGAGCCGCAGCACCGTGAACGCGTGTTCGAGCGCTTCTACCGCGTGCTGGGCAGCGGGCAGAGCGGTAGCGGCATTGGGCTGGCCATCGTGGCAGAAGTAGCCAAGCGACATGGCGCAGAATTAAAACTGGAAGCTGGAAACGAGGGAGTTGGAACGCGTATCAACGTGCTATTTCCTAAAGGATAAAGAACAGAAAAATAGGATCAGCCGGAACTGACCCTATTTCTACTCGCGATGGCGGTGAGCTATTTAATCCCAAAAAATCCATTAGAACTTGTATCCCTTGTGGGAGACCGATCAATCGGTCTCCCACAAAATCAAGAGGCTGAAAGCACATTTTTTCTAATGAACAATCTGGGTTAATGCCACACCTCAAATACACCGCCCATTCGAATCACCACATATTGATGATAATTATTGGCGGCGGTGGGCGTGCTGGCTATCACACTGCCTGCCAGCAAATTGCTCACATAGACTGGGGTGTAAGTCGCAAATACATTGGGCCACAAATAATAATTGGTATTCGGAAAGTTACGTATCCACGCGGTGTGTCCTATGCCAGAACAATCCGTATAGACGCTAATACCCAGATAATTCACTTCGCTTTGCAAGGCATTTAGCAAGGCCGTCGACGTTGCACTTACGTTATTTGTATCAGGCGTATCAAAGAGCACATAGCGCAAGGTGTCGGGCGCGGCAGTCACGGGGTCAGGGCCACACAACAGCATGGTGTGCGGGGCATCTGGAGGACTGGCGCATGCGGTAATGGCGGGGCTTGTGCCGCCCGCTAGGCAAGTCACCCCACCGAGGCTGGTAGTGAAATACACGCCCGCGATGGATAAGCCATCAATGTTCAGCGTGCCGTTGCTCAAGGTTGCGGTTTGCGGTGTCGTGCTGCCATTACGCTTGTAATAACTGTACGAATAGGTCGTGACCACATTGGCGCTGGCGCTGAAATTATTTGAAGTTGCATTGGCACTACTGAGGGTGACAGCGCGGCTAGTTGGGGTAAAGGTAAAGCCGTTGAGGACGGGGGTGAGGGTGTAGTTCCCATTCGCTAACCCAGTGAAGCTATAGCTCCCATTCGCTGCGGTGGTGGTGGAAGCGTTGCTCGTCCCCGTTAAGTTGAGGGCAACGCTGGAGGCGCCCGTTACCGTGCCTGAAATAGTGTAAGTCGTGGCGGGGGGCGTGATTTGTGCGGTATTGCTGGCACCTCCGCCTCCACCGCCGCAACTGGCGAGCAGAAAAATAACGATTCCTGAAACAATAGATTGCGCGAATTTATTTTCAATAAGATAAGTCATTTTGCAACCTCCTCAGTATGGTTAAAGTTGAGTGAGGCGTTGTTTTTGGACGGGCAAATTGACATTGCATCAAGTTGCGGGGGAAACCCGAGAAACCTATTCCTCGCTATGTGTGAGTCAGCCTACGACTATTGCATGGGAATAGATATAGCGTGCTGTCGAAAAAGGGATGGGCGGCGAGACCTTCCCCTTGGCTTTTTGCCTTCCCATTACGCATCAATAGGACGGGTTGATTCGCGGATCTTTTCCTCATTTACCAGCCGGGCACCGAGAAGCGGTAAGTCACGCCGAGTCCTAGATAATCTGTTTTGAACTTAACCTTGTCGAGCGCCAACGTTTGGCCTGCCAAGCCGTAAATTGCCAGCCGATCGTTCAGGCCATAGTTCAAACCCACGCCATATTTGAGTATCGGGCCGTGCACATTGGTGCCGACTAACAGCTGACCGAACAGTTGATGTTGGCTGTCCTTGGAAAACTTATTCTGCAACCCCACTCCTGTAAGCAGCTCGCCATACCCGGGATAACCCAAGTAGGCGCTGTAGGCGACGGCAATCTGCATCGGGATGTAAATATATTCATCAACGAGGTTGTCAACTTGTAAGGACAACAAATTGATTTCCCCTCGGGCTTTATTTTTGAATGTGACTTGGGTCTCGGTCTGCTGGAAAAGATTAATTCGATACCCCCTGTAAAAACCGCCGGCCGCTGCATCTATCCCTAAATCATCGGGCAGCGAATGAATGTGATAATTCAGTGCCGCTCCAAAGGTGTAGTTCTTCGATGAACCCGTCGGGGCAAGCATGTATCCGCCTGACAAAGCAACGCCAAAATTCTTATCCAGTAGGTATTCAACTGACAGTTTTGGATAAACCAGCAGCCCTGCGCCGGTGTTCATGGTGTCAGGGGCATACCCGCCCGACCCGAGTGCAATTTGACCGAGAACATTCACACGTGGAGAGAGTTGAACCCTGCGCCCGAAACCGCCAAGGACTTGGTTATACAAAGGCAAACCACGTACGCCGACACCTGGGCCGAAGAACGCATAGTTATTCCTTGATACAAAGTGCGAAAACTGCAAATCGGCCAAATTGATAACGCCTTTGTTCAATCCTTCGGGTTTAATTTGCGAAAAATTATCCAGTCCGATGGTCATTATGTTTTCGCCAGAATCTGTAAGGTCAGCTTGCATATTCGACATGACTGGCGGTGACAGCGCGCCCCCTGAACTCGCATATGACCCAAGGGGATAGGAGAATGGCACTTGAAAATATAGATTCAGTTGGGAATGGTCGATGGCTGAATTGATGAATTTAATCTTGGCGACATTCACGCCAAAAGAAAAATCCTTCAGCTCATATCCAAGACCAAGGTAGCCCTTGTAGAACCCACCCGTGCCAGACAGTATCTTGCTGTGTTGCACACTCTTGCCCCCTCCGCCTCCGCCTGCCGAGAGACCGCCATCCACAAATACATTGCCCACTATTTTGTGCTGCACGTGCGCGTTGACGTCAAAGGCCATAAATCCGCCGTACTCACCATTGAGTAAGGGGGCGTAACCACCCACGCCAAGATACAGCGAGTCGTTCATTTGGTTCAGGAGGTGAAATCCGATCAAGTCAATCGACTGGTTCCCAGATACAGGGACGACCTGATAATCCAACATAACGATTCCATAGGCTTTGCTTAACTCAGGGCGCAGCGAACTTGGAGGGACAACTATTTCTGCCGAATCCATTTGGGTCGACTGATTCGATGAGGGTGCTGCTTCTTGAGCGAGGGAAGAATGGGCAGCCAGAGAGACTCACACCATCATGAACATGCTGCAAAGCTGCTTAATCACCAGACCCCATCCTTCCTCAAAACTTATCCATCACATCGAGCGTACGAGCATCAGCTTCCAGAAATTGCACAAACAAAAAAGGCCTGATCGCACGCGGTCAGACCTTTGGGTAACGCAAATTAATGAGTGGCGATGTAAACCAGCGCACCACCGATGTAACCCAGTAGCGCAAGCAAGCTGATCTTCTTGACGTACCAGAAGAACTCAATCTTCTCGATTCCCATCGCAGCTACGCCTGCAGCCGATCCGATGATGAGGATAGAGCCGCCGGTCCCTGCCGCGTAAGCCATGAATTCCCAGATGAAAGAATCAACAGGATATTGTTCCAATGGGTACATACCCATCGCTGCGGCAACCATCGGCACGTTATCCACGATGGCACTGACCAGACCAAAGATGAACACGATAAGAGACTGACTACCTACAGTGTGATCCAACCAATGCGCCAACCCGGCAAGGATGTGCGTATGCTCCAACGTCGCAACGGCTAGCAAGATGCCGATGAAGAAGACGAGAGACGACATGTCGATGCGTTGCAAAGCAGAAGCCATGGTCAAATGTTGCTTCTCTGCATCTGGTTTGTTGCGATGGATCAACTCGCCCGCAAGCCATAAGAATCCAAGACCGAACAAGATGCCCATAAAGGGAGGCAGATGCGTCACAGTCTTGAACACAGGCACCGCACATAGGATTCCAATGCCCGCATAGAACATGATGTTGCGTTCCATAACACTATTGCGAGAGCTGCCTTCAGTGATCTCCACTTTGCTAGGCGGTGAGACCAGCTTGCCGCGATTGATGTAACTAACCACTGCCAGCGGAATCAACAGATTCACCAAGGATGCCAAGAACACGCCCTCTATGATCGCCAGCGCGGTGATCTGCCCACCTATCCACAACATCGTAGTCGTCACGTCGCCAATAGGCGACCAAGCACCGCCCGCGTTGGCAGCAATGATGATGATGCCGGCGAAGAACAAGCGATCTTCGCGAACTCCCAATAATTTACGTACTACCGAGATCATCACGATAGTGGTGGTCAAATTGTCGAGCACCGCGCTCAAAAAGAAAGTGACCAGTCCCACCAACCACAACAGCGTCGTCACCTTGGTCGTTTTGATCTTGTCGGTGATGACATCGAAGCCATCGTGCGCATCGATCACCTCGACGATCGTCATCGCGCCCATCAAAAAAAAGACGATCTGCGCCGTACCAGATAGCGTCTCATTCAAATGACCGCCAACATCGCCGACATACATCGCGTAGACCGTCCACAGTGTGCCTGCACCGATGAGCGCAGGAACGCTCTTGTTCACCTTCAATGGATGTTCGAACGCGATCGCCGCGTAAGCGACGACGAAGATAGCAACCAATAACACATCCATCATTTGATCCTTTTCATTACCTTCAACGAATTATTAATCTCAAAATAACCGACCTCGGCCCTCACCGAGTCCGAAACTAAAGCAATTTTTGGCAAGTTTAAAGTGACTGGCAGCCTGAAGGGGAAGATCATTCAGGCCGCTGCCACCCAGGCTGCTCTGCTACAGCCCTACTCTGTGCGTAGCTGTCATACACACAAAGATTCTTGCTGCCACCCTCCATTTGGTTTTGAGGTGTGGCTTACAACACTATTCGACGAGATTCCCGATTAGAAACAACTCTGGGTCCACCATATTCCCATTCAGCACGACACTCCAATGCAAATGGGGCCCCGTAGCACGTCCAGTTTTCCCTGAAGTGCCAATATCCTGGCCTTTAGCCACCTCATCGCCTATCTTTGCACCAATCTGGTCAAGGTGACAATACATGGTGATCAGGCCATTTCCGTGATCGATAAAGATCGTCTTGCCGTTAAAAAAATAGTCATCAACTGCCAACACTTTACCATGCGCAGATGCTTTGATCGGCGTCCCCACAGGCACTGCCACATCAAGTCCTGCATGAGGCGAACGTGATTCGCCATTGAAGAAGCGACGCAATCCAAAAGGACCGGACATCCTGCCTTCCGTAGGCAAAATGAACAGCGCATCCGTATCGTGTGCTTGGCGCCAGTGGCGTTTGATCTTCTGGATCCTAGCGATCTCGCGCTTGGCGCGAGCCTCGCTTTTGGGAGACAGGTGCACCTTGCCCTTGTCTTTAAGTACGATGTGTTGCTCTGGATATTGTTTGGAAGAGACCTCAAAGAATTGCGAGTTGGATACGTCGCCCCTATCGACTCGAATCGAATGAGATCCTGGCTTCATATCAAGAGCCAGCCCGATCACAGCGACCCACTGACCTTCATGCTCTGCGACAAACACGGGGCGATCATTCATCCACACTTGGGGTCGTGCATTAGTTGTTGATGCAGCGTCTAATGGAATGATGGCAACCCCGCCCGGCACATTGGAGGATTGTGGAAGCGCTGCATGCCCAAGAGAGGGCAACAGAAAAACAAATAAACAAAGTCGAGAAAATAGATTCATAACTCACACTTTGGAATTTGATGCGTGTTGCCGCCCCTCTGCGGCGGGAAATTCCGTGATTCGCATCTGCGGTGCGGCGATCTCCACCCTGCCGCCGGTCTTCTCAAATTCATCAAAAATGGCGGTGAACAGCCTATCCTTGGTGGCGCGGCGTGTATGGTAATCGGTGACGTAGCGCAGGGTCAGTTCGATCCAGTTGGCATCGAAACTCATCGTCACCACCGCATCGAGATGCGCGTCTTCGGCTCTGTGATGCAGCACGAAATCTGCCCACACCCTACGTGCAGCAGCCATTGTCTCGGACTGTAAATTACGCCCGACATCCAGCACGATACGTCGCGCCAGCTTATGATCGCAACCGCTTCTTACCGGGATCACGATCTCATCCCATAGATAGGGGAAGTCTTCGCTGTAGTTATGCACCTGTTCACGCAACACGATGTTGTTGGGCACATACACCACGCGACCGTTGTAGAGGTCGGACTTCACCCAGTCACCACATTCCATGATGCTCGTGGTCAGCGGACCTACGTCCATCACATCCCCCATGATGCCACCTAGGCGGATGCGATCCCCCGGTTTGTAGAGATTGCCGAACGCAATGACTCCCCATCCGAACAGACTTTGGATCACCTCGCGCAGGGCGAAGCCCACACCCACACCAAGCAGGCCGATGAGTACCGGTAGGTTCGCCAACTGGTTGCTGAAAATAGCCAGCGCCACAAATAAACTCAGGACATAACCAATGATGCTGAATGCCTTACGCGTTCTGAAACGCAGGTTCTTATCGGTGATATTGCGCGCTGCGAGCGACTGCACGAATTGCACCAACAGGAAAATTGCAAACAGACTACCCGCAAAACCCAATAGCTGGGTGAACAGCGGATGCGCGCTCAATTCGTTCAACAGTTCGCTCATGGAATCGCTCACCGATAATCAATCTTGAGGGGGGGTATATGCTGGGACTTTCTGGGTATCTCCCGGTTGCTTGCCCAGTGCGCGTGAATAGAAGTTTCTTACCCGCGGCATGGGGTACAGCATCACTAGCAGTGCGGTCAACGTGATGCTGATCAATACCACCATATACGTCGTGTCGCGGATCAGCTCACCACCTGCCACCCCGTATTGCAGCGGCAAGGCTGCTAGCACCGCCGCCGCCAGTCCCTTGGGGGCAAGCATGGAAGTGAAGGCCGCATCGCGTAAAGCGTAACTCTCGTTGCGAAACACCAAACGCGTCAACACTAGCCGCATCAAATACACCAGCAACACCATCACCACGGCAATGAGTATCAATTCTGCCGCGCCAAAGTGGATCGAGATGCCGAGATAAACGAAGAAGTAGGTCTTTAGCAAGAACACGGCTTCGCGATAGAACACTAGGTCCATTTCATTCAAAGGCTCGATGTTGCTATCGATACTGGGAATTCGATGGAGACCGAACTTTTGAAAATTGGTCAGTGTGATGCCCAATGCAAGGGCCGCGATCGCGCCAGAGAAACCTAAGAACTCAGTTGCGCCGTACACAATGAAGACGTAGGCCAGTGTGGATGAGATGGTATTGGGAAAATCGCGCACCTTACCTAATACCAACAACCAGCCGATGCCACCCACCACGCCGATCACAGCGGCGAAGATCAGCGCCGACAACACGCCGCCGATTAAGCGTCCCGGATCGACACCGCCTTGCGTGTATATCTGCAATAAAGCGAACACACCGACGATGCATAGCACGTCGGTCAACGCTGACTCCAGAACCAAAACTGTGGATGGCTTTTCCGATAATTGCAGCGCACTGACCATAGGGATCACTACCGCAGAAGACGTCCCTCCTAGGATCACACCTAGCAAGATCGAGGGCAGCAGCTCCAGCTCAAGCACCGCAAATCCAACGACTCCAACGATGAATGCGGTCAAAACGAAACACAGTGTCGCGAGTACGCCAGTCGTCCCCAGCGATTTGCCCAACGTGGTGATATTCAGCGAAGTGCCGCTCTCGAACAGGATCACCACTAGTGCGATGGTGGCGATGAGCGAACCGATCTTGCCAAAATCATCCGGCGTCACGATACCCAGCAAGGGGCCTATGACGATACCGACCAGCATCAGCACCAGCACATCGGGAATATTGGTCTTGCGAAATTGCAACGACAAGAAGTGCGCGAAGAACACCATCAGGCCGATGACGAATATGGTTGTGGACATTGCATTTCCTTTCACATCTGGCGGCCGATTATACATGCCGTATATTTCCGATATCCCGCTACACAGCACGAGATTTTTCAGGTGTTACAATCGGTCACTCCCGAGTGGCGTTCACGCGTCAACAATAAGAATTAAGACACCAGGAGGAACACATGACCCACAAGCTACGCGTCGGCTTGGTTGGCTACGGCAAGGCAGGCAGTGCGGTTGCCAATGTATTGAGCAACGACCCACGCTTCGATTTGCGCTGGATCGCACGCCGAAGCACACCATCCGAATCCCAATTCCATCCCGCAACGAGCATTCCTATCATTGGCGTCGATCAGCATCCGTTCGCCGAATTATTTGAACAGCGCACTGTCGATGCGTTGGTAGACTTCTCTTCCCCCGCCAGCATCCGCGACTACGGTAGCGAAGTCGGCCGACGCGGCATCATGCTGGTCAGCGCAATCTCCGCTTATACGGAAGGCGACCTTGCCTACGCTCGATCACTGGGTGAGTACACCCGCGTGCTGTGTTCACCCAACATCACATTGGGTATCAACTTTCTGATCGTGGCAGCCAAACTGTTGCGCAAGATCGCCCCGTTCGCTGATGTGGAGATCATCGAGCAGCACTTCAAAGAAAAACCCGAGGTGTCCGGCACCGCACGCAAGATCGCTGAGACGCTGGAAGTCGGCGGTGAGAACATCACCTCATTACGCTTGGGCGGCATCGTCGGCCACCACGAAGTGATCTTCGGCTTCCCGCATCAGACAGTTCGCCTCACACACGAGTCGATACGCCGCGAAGCTTTTGGTACGGGCGCAGCCTTCGCGCTGTCCCAGTTGATGGATTGCGAAAACGGTTTTTATACTTTCGATGATTTGCTACTGCGTTCGATGAGAGTCGAGTTGTAAACGGTCAACTGATATAGAGTTCCGAGCGATTCTTATAGCTCCGACAAAGGACGCTCGCCCATATCCTCATCACCATTTTGAAGTTGCTGGATCACTTTTTCCAAGGCCAAATCGAGCGACTGCATGGTATCTATCGACAGCGCGCCCAAGGCTTGTGGCAGGACGCCCTCAGAGGGACCGGGGGCATCTTTGAGCAACTTTGCTGCCGTATCCGTGATGTAAAGCCCCACCCTCCGCGGATCCTCTTTACTACGTTCCTTGAGTATCAGTTTGCGTGCGACGAGCTTCTCAACGAGCTGACTGCAGGTGGACTGATGAATGGAAAGACGTTCTGCCAGCTCTGAAACACCGATCCCATGTGTGTTAGCGACTTCCTGCATGACCCACAACTGGGACCCGCTCACACCGCAAGTCTGTTCCACATCACGAAAGTGTTGTCTCACTGAACCATAAATGACGCGAAACTTTTTCAGAACACGCAGGGAGAGATGCTTTTTTTTACTTTTGCTCAAGGAGTAACTCCAGAAATTTTCTGATGCGGATTAGACGACGGTGAACGCATTATAAATTCAGTGCCTAACATTTACATTAATTGTATTGGTGCCAATGTATAATAAAGTGCCTTATCACGAGATCCTTGCGGAAATAAGCCAATGAAGCGATATCTTGAAATGCGGCGGCGCGCAAAAAACGAACAAAGTGAGTCGGGTGCGTAAGATGGCATCTTTCTTTTCGAGCGACGACAAACATGCGCTGAACGTTCGCCAGAATGGCAGGGTCGTTCTGTTTGGCGAAGTGTTGGCAGACATCTTTCCGGACCGAGGCGTATTGGGCGGAGCGCCATTCAACGTCGCAAGACATCTCAAAGCCTTCGGGCGCAATCCGGTGTTGGTCTCTCGCGTCGGCAATGACGATCTGGGCAAGCACGTGCTTGGCACAATGAAGCAATATGGAATGGCGACCGGAGGCATCCAACTGGATAGAGTGCACCCAACAGGGCAGGTCAAGGTGCATCTGGAAGGCTCATGCCACCGTTTCGAGATACTTACCGAGCAGGCTTACGATTTCATTCATTATGGGATCGCGCGCATGATCAGGCTTCCGCTCAGCCCTGCACTAGTCTATTTTGGTACGCTTGCACAACGGCAGGCAGTCTCCCGCCGGGCACTGACGACATTACTGCGCAGCACGGATGCGGCAAAGTTCTTGGACATCAACTTGCGCCCACTTTGCTATGACGAGGGTGCACTTCGCTCCTCCCTGCAATACGCAGATATCCTGAAGTTGAATATCGAAGAGCTGGATGTATTGGCGGAGATGTTCGCCCTGTCGAGTGAGAGCCCACAGGCTCGCGCTGGCGAATTGTTGAAGCAATTCGATCTTGATCGCGTCGTGGTCACGTGCGGTGCGGAGGGTGCTTGGCAAATCGATCGTGCGGGTGAAATCATCGAGGTGATGGCAGGCGATCAACATGCGACTGTGATCGATACCGTTGGCGCGGGTGATGCGTTTGCTGCCGTTTATATCCTTGGCACACTGCGGCATTGGCCTGTAAGAAGCACACTGGAGCGAGCCAATGTTTTCGCGGCTGCGATCTGCGGGATTCGCGGGGCGATACCTGAACAAGCGGATTTCTATGATCGATTCATTCGGGAGTGGGGTCTATGAAAAAGCCTAGCGTCGCGAGCAAAAAGCCATTGTCCATCGTGCTACTAAGCGTGCATGGTCTGATTCGCGGTCATGATCTCGAACTGGGGCGCGATGCGGATACTGGCGGACAAACGAAATACGTTGTGGAACTGGCCCGTGCGTTGGGGGCTCACCCCGAGGTCGAGACGGTGATCTTGATGACGCGCCGAGTCATCGATAGCCAGGTGAGCTCTGACTATGCCGAACCAATCGAAGTGCTTTCCGAGAAAGCGAGCATCGTTCGCATCGAATGCGGCGAACAAAAATATCTGCGCAAAGAGATGCTGTGGGATTCGCTCGAGAACTTTGCTGATAACGCACTTACCTATCTCAAGAGCCAAGGACGCATCCCGGATGTCATTCATAGTCATTATGCGGATGCCGGTTATGTAGGTTCTCGACTGTCACACCAATTGGGTGTCCCACTGGTACATACCGGCCACTCCCTAGGCCGCAACAAACGTCAGCAATTGATCGCTAGCGGTATCAAACGTAGCGAGATCGAAACGACTTACCATATCTCGCGCCGCATCGATGCTGAAGAAACCACGCTCGGCGTAGCCGAGCGCGTCATCACCAGCACACAGCAAGAGATCGAACAACAATACGGCCTCTACGATTTCTACCAGCCGGAACGCATGCGCGTGGTTCCGCCCGGCACGGATCTGACTCAGTTCTTTCCGCCGCAGGGAAACGAAAAAAGCAGCCCTATCGCCGACGAACTCAAACGTTTCCTTGATCATCCCAACAAACCGATCATTCTGGCGCTGTCACGTCCCGACCCCAAAAAGAACCTCGCCGCTCTGATCGAAGCCTATGGCGAATCGCTCCCCTTACAGCAGTCAGCAAATCTAGTGATCGTTGCGGGGAATCGGGACAACATCAACGACATGGAGAATGTGTCGAAAGGTGTGCTCACCGAGATCCTGCTGGCAATCGACAAATATGACCTGTACGGCAAGGTGGCATATCCAAAACATCACAAGCCAGAAGAAGTATCAGAGCTATACCGTCTGGCTGCGGCAAGCCACGGCGTATTCGTCAATCCGGCGCTGACTGAGCCGTTTGGACTCACGCTGATCGAAGCTGCCGCATGCGGCTTGCCGATCGTGGCGACCGAAGATGGGGGGCCGACAGACATCATCAAGAGTTGCGAGAACGGATATCTGATCAATCCACTCGACAAGACCGCCATGGCTGAGACGCTACTTAAAACCTTGACCGACAAAAAAGATTGGCGTCGATTATCCAAGAACGGCATACAAGGGGTGCGCCAGCACTATTCTTGGCCGGCGCATGTGGAAAAGTATCTAAAGG
>JAVHQJ010000080.1:0-4268 GCA_036171075.1 Sideroxydans sp.
CCGAAATGGCAGGACTGAACTCCGTCGCGCGGCGAGGAAATCGAAGCACCGGCCGCGCCACCTTGCAACCGGAACCAATGACCCGCACCGTGCATTGGTGCGCGCCACCGGCGCACCATCACATCTAGTGTGGCGTTGCACTCTTTGGAATGCTTTTACGCAAACCCTTGTAGACCGAACTTTAGCCCGACAGGTCGGGTTGAAAACCGACCTACGCATTGCGTTTTCGCTGTCCTCATAAGTACTAGACAGCGTGCAACACTAAACCAGCCCAAAGACAAGTTGGGCTGGTATACGAATTGCCGCAACCAAATGATGCTTGCGAAGCCGTTACTCGCGGCTGGTAATGAGTCGACTACTTGTCGCGCTGCTCTGCCCCCTTGTCCGCGCGGGGTTTCCCTTTGCTGCGTTCTTGCCGCGTTTTTTTGGCTTTGGTCTTGTCAGGGGTGAAGTGATCCCGCTCTTCCATGGTGACCTTGCCATCCTTGTTGGTATCCATAGCCTCGAATTGCCGCTTTATCCGGACCAACTGGCCCGGCTTCGTGTCGGCTAGTTCGGCCTTGGAAAGGCCACCGTCCTTGTTGGCATCGGCCTTCTGGAATTCGCTTTCCCATTCCGAACGCAGCTTCTGGACATAAGCTGTGTATTCCTGAATGGTCACTACACCATCCTTGTTGCTATCGATCTGACTGAAATTTCGCTCCAGCATGTGCAAGGGCATGAGGTTGAACTTGCTGACTTCCTCTTTGGAAATTTTGTCGTTGTTATCCTTGTCCATCAAGGAGCGGAACATCTTCCAGTCGTCCTTCGTCTGCTCGCCAGCCACCGCTGTTGGTTGGGCGGCGATGCCGATGGTGGAGATACCGAGTAAAACCAGACTTATCATCGTGCGCATTGCATCACCTTTCAAAAAAACGCCCGCAATCGGGCGCGAGGTTAACTGCTTAAAGCATTCGACTGCGCCAGTTTCTGGCGGTACAGCGCGGGATCGACCACTCCGGCCATGGCCTGGCGGTCAAGATTTCCGCCCAGGAATTGGCTGATCTTGGCGGCAACCACCGTGGGCTGCGCTATCGCCTCGCGGTGATCGATATACAACACCCAGGCATTCGGATTTCTTTCCAGCCAGCGCTTCACCATCTCCAATTGCCGTAGATAGGCGGTCTGAATCTGATGGCCGGTAAATTTGTCGCTGTCCCGCTTCAATCGCTTGAGCATGGTTTTCTGCGAGGCGATGACTTCGTCCAGGTCGCGCTCGATAAAAAGTATCCGGCAGGGAATGTCCGACGGCAGATAGGGCAGCAGTTGGGCTACGATCTTGACCGCCTTGTGCCGCGCCTCACTCACCCAATCGCGATTCTTGCGCAGTTGGGTAGCCTTCTCCAGTTCGTAGTAACCCTTGGGATTATCGATGTCCGCCTTGCGCTTGCGGTCAGTCATGATTTCCATGCCGGCGGCATCCAGCATCTGCATCAACATCGAGGTTCCGGACCGGGGCAGCCCAGCCACCACGGTAACGAAATCTGTCGGCGTCGACTCGTCCGGCCAGCGGTCGCGGTAGCCGGACGCGGCATCGCGGGGGTCGGCAGCCTCCTGTTGGTGGTTGGGTGTGGCGACCGGCGAGAGTTCGCCTTGCGGCGCTTCCGCGAATTCATCCTGAGCGGCGGCCAGGCTGGCATCTACCCGATTGTGACGCTGACGTCTGAGCTGAGTCAGTATTTTACGGTGTCTGGTTTCCGCTTCGGGATTGCGTATCCAGTAGCGGTATAACCATAGCAGCATGCGGTGAGCCTGAACGAAATTCGGGTTGAGGTCGGTGGCCACCGAGAGAGAGCGCTCGGCGGCCTCGAAGCGACGCAGACGAAACAGGGCGCGACCAAGGATGAAATGGGCAAGCGGGTAATGGAACATCAGACGCACCGTTTCCAGCGCCTCGCGCACGGCGGCATCGAAGCGGCGACGGGCGTGGTGGACGCGGGCCAGGCCCAGATGGGCGTGAAAGTTGAGCGGGTCTATGGTCAGCGCCTTGGCGTAGGCGTCATACGCCCGTTGCCACTGCTTCATGCGTAGATAGGTCTCGCCGACCTGGATGTGCAGGCCCGGACGATCCGATTCCACTAATTCTGCCTTGGCCAGATAATCCAGCGCCTCGTCATAATGGCCTTCGTCCAGCAGCACGCAGCTCATCAGGAAATCCAGATCGTAGCCGCCTTGATTGCGCTGGCCGCGCCAGCGGCGCCAGTCGCGTCGTTCTTCGGGGGTCAGCAGCGGGCTCTCCTGGTCGTCCTTCTCCGCCGTTTCCGCAGTCTCCGCCGCCTTGGCTTGAGCATCGTTTCCCCGCGCCAGTTTGCGTTCCTGGATAGTCTGGCGCAGTGCCTGCAGATGCTCGACGGCCTTCTTGCCGGTGTCTTGGCGGATAGCGCGCAGTTGTTCGACCAGATCGCGCAAAGCGGGAATGTCCCTGCTGGTGCGGTAGCACATTGCCAGTTGCACGCCGAAGCGCGTTTCCTCCGGCTCCCGGTCATGCAGTTCCTTCAGGATCGGGATGGCCTTGATGTAGAGGTCGGCATTCATGTAGGAGCGCGCGAGGTTGTAGCGCATTTCCCGCGCCGTGTTTGCCACCGCCTTGCCGACGTCCGGGCCGGCATCTTCCACATAACCGAGCGCCACCAGTTGATCCAGCGCCGCCTTGGCGGCCAGCGGGTCCTGGCGCACGGCCTCGCTGTGCCGACCGTCGGCACCGGCGACCGCGTCCCAACTGGCTATGCGGCGCACCTCTGGCGGCGCCTCAAAGGCTTGTAGCAAGGGCTTGCCGTCCATGTCCTCGCCCACCGGCAGGCCGCAAAGGGTGAGCAGGGTGGGCGTGATGTCGAGCAGCGAAGCGCCGTGGATCAGCGCGTCCTTTTTGATGCCGGGGCCGGCCATGACGATCATGCCCAGATCCCGGTGTTCCACCGCCGGCCCCGCCGGTTCGTCCGGAATTTGGCGTGGGCGCAGGTGATCCGAGTGAAAACCGTGATCCGAACAGAGGACCACAGTGGTGTCCTCGTCCACCAGCTTGAGCTGGGTGCCCAGCATCAGATCATGAAACCGATAGCCGGCATTGACCACGCCGCTGTATAGCTCAAAGTCGCGCTCCGGAATCCAGTCCCGGCGCGGCGGGTGGTAGCGCATGAAGCCATGGCAGAAATGGTCTATGGCGTCGAAGTAAACCGCGAAGAAATCCCATGGTTCGTTCGCCATTAGCCAGGTGGCGGCATTGTGCATGGAGACGCATTCCGCCAGTATCTTCATTACCGAACCGAGCCGTTTATCCTCGTTCTGGTCGATCTCCGCCGCGCGGGGGACGAAGGGCAACACTTCCTCCGGAACCAGCTCGTTAGGGTTGAAGCGCAACTCGGCCAGTATTTCCCGCAGCCGCGCCGGGTGCACGGTGCCAGGCGCCATCGGCCAGGGTTGATCCGGAGGGCCGACGGCATGGTGGTAATGGTTCGACACCATGACGCCATTGATCGCCTCCACCGGATGGCTGGGCCACCAGCCCACCACGCCGCTCTTGTAACCCTCCTGATTGAGGATGTTCCAGATCGCCTTGGTAGTGCGCGAGAGCTGGCTTACCGGCTGCACCGCGCCACCATCCGGGGTCGGCTCGGTAAAGCCGAGTATGCCGTGTTTGAAAGGCCGCTTGCCGGTAGCGATGCTGGTCCACAACATGGGCGACAGCACCGGCTGCAAGGTCGCCAGATTGCCCATGACGCCCCGCTCGATCAGGCCCGCCAGGTTGGGCATCTGGCCCCGTTCCAGCAGCGGAGTGATGATTTTCCAGTCGGCGGAGTCCCAGCCGATGAGCAATATCTTGCGTTTGGCGTCAGGCGCGGACACGGCAGTCCCAGCAGATTGAATGGAGCGACGGATTACCAACAAACACTGACGGCGCCAACCGGTCAAACCAGTGGCGCCACCAGATGGGGCTATTCAGGTCAAGCCGATTTGCCCGGTCCTTGCCGACGACGGCGCAGGCCGGCCAGGCCCATGCCGCCCAGCGCCAACGAGGCCAGGCCCAAGGCGGGCAGGCCCATGACAGGAATGGCAGCGGGACCACAGGTGGCAGAGCCACCACTGGTCGCGCCAGCCTGGATAGGGGTATCCGGGCAGCTTTCGTAGGCCCACTCATCGGCGGACAAGGATCCGGGAGCATCGCCGATGGTCAGCTTGATCCAGCCGTAGTGAGTCTGACCATTGATCTTGAAACGCACACCAGCAAAGCC
>JAVHQJ010000081.1:0-4176 GCA_036171075.1 Sideroxydans sp.
CACAATGTCCCAAGTGCGGTCATGATCATATTGCACGTTGGGGTTCGGCGTCTGACGACAAAACCTCACCTGAATAGGTAGCCTGGCGCCAAGAATGGAATTGAGCCCGCAATAGCGAGCGCTATGCAGTTGGCAGTAAACATAAGCCATTCGGAAATGGGGAGATGCAATACAACCCGATTTCCGGCACCTTACGGATTCGCCTGGTCGAGCCGAGTGTTCAGCAACGTTTAGCGGCACGCTTACCGAATGATAAGGCCGTACTTCCATCCCGTTTTTTAACCGTTCCGTGCCCTCCGTTTGCCTATCTAGAACGCTTGGCGCAACAAGGGAAGACGACGGTTGCGGACTTGCTCAGTCAAAAACCGATTACTATTCGTTTGAAAGAAACCGCCCAAGGCTTTACGGTTTTTCTAAGTGTGAACCTGGTCTCTTCAATTTCCGCAATCCTTGGATTGAATACACTCGGAATTGATTTTAATGCCGACGGTTTAGCATATAACGTGATTAAGCCGGATGGTAATCGGCTAGGGCGAACTGGCGCTATCGGTTCCATGAGCAATAATGGATTCCTCCGGTCAACCAAAACAGATTCAGCAGATCGCAATGAGCATGCGTTATCGAATGTGGTGAGTCAACTCATGGAGTGTGCTATTCAGAAAAACTGCGATTTCATCACGATTGAGAATTTAGAATTTTTTGAGGCAAAAACCCCTATGCGTACCGGACGCAAACCCAAAGGCCCTGTGTACAACAAGATGTTATCGATGTTGGCCTATGAACAATTTCAAAACATGGTGATTCGCAAAGCTGAACGACTGGGTTTTAAAGTGAATCTGATCAATCCACGCTTTTCCTCGATTGCTGGATTTGTAAAGTTTGCGTATCGGACCAATCAGTCGGTCGATATTGGCGCAGCTCAGGCCATCGGACGTCAACCGCTCCGCGGCACGCCCTATCACAAGAAAGCAGATGCCGCACACGTCACCCGATTTACCTTGAAGCAAGAAGTGGTGGCCGAAATACAGCCTCAAATACCATTAACCGCAAAAAATACTAAAAATACAGCAGTACTTACTCCGTCCTGTTTGGGGGTGCAAAGCGCGAATCCGACGCGAAAGAACGCATCGCTCCCAATCCGTATGACTTGGTCGAAAGTATTCAAGGTTTTAGGTCCGAAACGTTCCGATTGGCGTCAGCGCCTGAAGAAGTGGAAGGCGAAGGCTTGCAGCCCCTCAAAATATTCCGTTGCTATTTGAGCGAGATTGAAGGAGTTGCAGAGCGGGAGTCAAGCGGCCCGCCCCAGACTGAAAGTCTGGACCCTGAAAAGTCAACACGATTTCAGAGGGGCTTGCACAATGTGGCCTTTTTGCTATTGCACCTTTTACTTGTTTAAAAATAAGGCTAGATGTCGATCCGAATTGGAAATATGTGTTGTAAAACCATCCAATAATAATTTTTGTATTTTTAACGCAAAACCAATCTCATTTTCAATATCCCCCTCCGTTTCCCGTTCAATTTGGACTAGGTTGGATAAGAATCGCTCATGTTCTTTTTGATGTTCAATGATAAAAGGATAGCCTTGTTCTTTCATGAGGGTTAACTCTATTTTAAAAGATTCTGCATAATCCCTTAACGATGCTAACAAATCAGGAACCGAACCGTCTATTCCATTATTAAGCCTTTCTACACACAACTCTAAATTTGAGCAGTTTTCTTTAAAAATTAAATCAAATTTCTCATTTTTAAAGGATAAACTATTATGCCATTCTATACTCGTATTCAACTTATTCTCATAGTCGTATCCAAACGTTTGACAATAATCTTTTCTATTGCTGCATAAATCTATATACAATTGTGCCGGAGCATCCCCAGCATACTTTTTCACCCCTTCTAAAAACAATAACAAAGATTCCTCTTTTCTTCCCAAATAAAATAAAGCTAATGCCGTTTCAAATTTTTCACGTCCTTGCATTATTTTGATGATCTCTTCTTCTCCTCGCTGATTAAACACTTCATAAATAGACTCTGAATGATTGGCAGCACGAGTACGCCCCAATAATCTAGAATAAAAAGCCGTCCTGTTCACAATACCACTCATAACATTTTGACTCACTATGAGCTCCACACCGAATACAGAGGTCAATTCTTCAATTTTTAACGCTTGTTCGAGATGCTTGCCCAATGTAATGCTGTGCATATGATTGTTATTGCCTACTGCCCCCACCATTAACAATCCTGTGTCTATTCCTACTCCTATTTTTACCTCAGGGTATAAAGCACGGCGACGTCCAGAATTATAAGCAGTTATTCTTCCCAACATGGTTGTTGCACATAAAATGGCATCATCTACGTCTCCAAAAAATAATATTCTAAGGGTATCCCCCTCAAATTGGTCTACCACACCCTTAAAGTGAATCAAAATCGGATCCAATTGTGCATACAATGAGTTGAGGAAATTGAAATTTTCCCTGGCGCTCATATCATGAAATAAATCATCATAATTATGAATCCGTAAAAATAATACTGTGACCATTTTTTCTATTTGATTCCCAGGATTAATCCCTTGAATACTTGTTTGATCCAACAACTCCAATAAATGCAAAGGCAGAAACTTTTGATAGGAGAGTTCAATCGCTTTAATCTCTTTTAAAAGTTCCCGTTCAATAATTTCTTTCTTTTCTATAATCTGTGCTAGGTTTGAATATTCCTGGGATAATGGACGTGCGATCGCTCCATTGGTAAATTCAATTTTAATCGGCTCAAGTTGAAAAGCGGTTTCTTTATTATTCATTGGCGGTCCTATATTTTCTTATACATGCTATTTATTAACACTTATTATTAAAAAAGCAATATATGCCTCTCACTATATTGAAGAAATAGATATTTTTTTCATAAAATCATCCGTATCTTTTGAAGTAAAAAACCATTTCTGGATTTCTTCCATTTTTGTCCCCCTTCTTTTACTTTTCGATAACATTTTTGAATAAAAATGGCCTACTTTTTGTATCGCTTTTTGATGGGAAATCATATCTTTTGGATTATTTAATATTCCGATACTCCATTCCGAAGAGAGGTGTGGCGGTAAATGGACTTGAATGTCCCAGGACACGATGACCAAAGCTTTTGATATGCTGACCGATTCTTCAAGAAACTCATCTCGATATTCTTGGGGGGCTTTAAAATATTCCAATACCTTTTGGTTGGTTTTCCAATCTGAAACCATCGCTTGGTTCACATTATTTACGACAATAATTGGGTTGACGCATCCAGAACTTAACAGTGCCGAAGCACCAAAACCAGATGGACCCAGGCATTTGATGTCTTTACGAATTTTTTTATTAGGTACTCCAAATAGATGAGAACTTCCTGAAATTAACACCGAGGGGGCTTTTAATAGAAACATCGCAATACGAATATATAGTCGGCTCAAAATATCATTGCTGCCCTTTAAAATAAAATTCGCATTCCTGACACCTTGTGCTCTGCTTTGTAGGATTTCTTTCAATAAAATAGTGGCAGGCTTTGCCCATGGGAATAAGCGGTTCATTACTTTTTCCCACCTTACCAAATCATCTTGTATTCCATGCTCTGTTAACCCTTTAAATAAGTGGGGTATCCACTTAAATACGGTAACAGACTCTTGCTATATATAATTTCATTAAAAAACAATGAGTTGTATATTACTACATGTTCCATGCCGGAGTATGATAATTTTCTCAACACAATGATTTTTAATGGATTTTTTAAAATCACCGCATTTAGCTGGATACCCCACTTAAATAATGGCTTGTAAAAAGGATCAATATGGCCCCCTATATCTTTTTGAATGGTTTGATATCTTATGGATGGCTTTAAATGTGGTGGGAAATACGGAACGGCAGTTTTATCTTTTGTAGCTTTACTTTTGATCAATTCTACTAATTTTTTTGCTTCACCAGATGATTCACACAATGACTCTTTTAACAAATACCGTACCAGCTCCGATGAGGATAAATCGTAAAAGTTTTTTTCATAATATTGTTGTTGACGGACATCCTTTACATATAGCCACAATGATTCTTCTATCATACATCCTCTGCTTTCTCGTTATTATTGTTGTTATTTTAAATGGCAACAGAATAGTTTCGGATTTTATAGAAAAGTATTCCCAATGGTTCTCGGAGACTTTTCTAT